>JAJZHU010000352.1 GCA_021798375.1 Pseudomonadota bacterium
ATAATCGCCGAAGCGCAGGGAAAGAATATTATCGATGCTGACTTCAACATTGTCGGATGTGAAATTGCGCAATGATGTGGACATCACCCGCACCAGCCGATCGAACACGATTTCCAACATCGGCAGACGTTCATACGAGACGAGGCCGGAGCTGATAATCTGCTGCATGCCACTGCGGTTTTCGCTGCTTTGCGGCCCATCATCGAACCCCAGCAGTGAATCGATTTCCGCCTGATTTAACACCCGTGTCGGTGTCGCGGAATCGGCGTCATCGGTTTCGGCGCCCCATGCCGCGGCGAGTTCGTCGTCTTCGTCGCTCATTGTGTGAACAGCTCCGTGAACAGTACGTCGCGCACGTGCGCCGGCGATGCGGCGATGGAGATGCGTGAGATGAATTCTTCGCGCAGACGATAGGAACCCATCGAGCCGCGCAATTCCTCCGGACGCATTTCGCGCAGATAGGTTTGAAACAGATCCTGTATGCGCGGCATCGCATCATTGACCAATTTCTGATCGTCAGGCGACGCCAATTCAATCCTGATCTTGATTTTAACAAACGCTGTCTTGCGCGGCCCCGCGTTCAGGTTGGTGATGATTTCAGGCACATCGACATAGACCGGCGGTGCATTTTCCTTGGCCAACGCCGCCGCGGTGGCTGTTGCCGCGGCGTCTTTCTTGCCGTGCAACATCGTGGGGATGATACCGCCGAACCACAGACCGCCGCCCGCCGCCACCACCACCACCACCAATGCCGCCGCAAGGATCAGCTTCTTTTTGCTGCTGATGGCCTTGATCGGAGGCGCTTGGTCCTCGGCTTCGTCCGGGGAAGGGGGCGGCGGCTTGTTCATGCATATCTCCGGCGCAAAGCAGATTCTACGCTCAGACGTATGTTGCCGCATGGGTGTTAACAGAGACTTAGCGAAGCCTGAAGTGGCGGGGATAATCCGCGCCTGGGCAGAATTTGCCTGGGCAGAAAATGTCATTCTTTGGCTGTCCCGCCATAACAAATTGCGGAATTCCGCCAGAAATTCAGAGCCGCCAGGGTTGGCACGCGGCTTGCGTTTTGTTTTGGCATGTTTGCTTCTCATGCTCAGGAAACTCGCTCATGGATAACACCACGACCATCGCGCTTTCTCGTCTGATCGCCCAAGAGAACGCGATGGACGTGCGTGCCGACAACATCGCCAACGCCAGCACGCCGGGGTTTCGCGCATCAAGGATCGCATTCGGCGATTATCTGTCGCTCCAAAATGGCGCCAAAGCTCCCAAAGGCGGCAATGTGATCGACTATACCCAGAACCGCGCGACCTACCGCGACCAATCCATCGGCGCCATCGGCGAGACCGGCAATCCGCTTGATCTGGCGCTTTCCAACAATGGATATTTCACCGTGCAAACCGCGGGTGGCGTGCGCCTTACGCGCGCCGGGCATTTTCAACTCACCGCCGATGGCACCATCACCGATCAAAATGGCAATGCGCTGCTCGATGTGAACAACCGCCCGCTGCAATTGGCGCCCACCGACACCAATCCAGTGATCACCGGTGACGGCACCATCAGCAGTGCCGGCGGCACCATCGGCCAAATCGCCGTGGTGACGCCCAATGATCCCACGCAGTTGCAAGCCGAAGGCAATTCGTTGCTGGCGGTGAACAGCGGCGGCACCACGCCCGTGGCCACTCCGCAGGTAATCCAGGGCGCCATCGAGGGCAGCAATGTGGAAGCCGTTTCAGAGACAACCGGCATGATGAACGACTTGCGCGAATTTCAATTCGTCACCCAATTGATCGATGCCGAAGGCCAACGCCAGCAAGACGCCATCGATAAACTCGCGGCGCCCGCGCAACCATAGATCTTCTTGCTCCAATCGAAAGGCCCAAAATCATGCGTTCGCTTGATATCGCCAGCACCGGGATGCAGGCCCAACAAACCAATGTCGATGTGATTTCAAACAACATCGCCAATATGACCACCACGGGATTCAAACGCCAGCGCGCCGAATTTCAGGATATGATCTATCAAAACATGCGCCGCATGGGATCCGACAGTTCGGATGCCGGCACCATTGTGCCCGCGGGTGCGCAACTGGGGTTGGGGGTTAAAACCGGTTCGATTTACCGCATCAACGAACAAGGCAATTTGCAACAAACCAGCAATTCGCTTGATATCGCCATTCAGGGCAATGGCTGGATCCCGGTGACGCTGCCTTCAGGCGAGATTGCCTATACCCGTGACGGCACCTTTGGACTGTCTCCGGCGGGGCAAATTGTTACCGCCGACGGCTATACGGTGGGGCCTGGCATCACCATCCCCACCAATGCCACCTCGGTCACCATCGATGCCTCGGGCGATGTGCAGGTGGAAACAGCGGGCTCCACCACTCCCGCGACGGTGGGAAATTTGCAATTGGCGGCATTTCCCAACGACGCCGGGCTTTCGGCCATGGGCAATAATCTGTTTCAGGCCACCGTCGCATCGGGGGCGGCGGTGCTTGGCACGCCTGCGGCGACTGGATACGGATCATTGATGCAAGGCTATGTCGAAAGCTCCAACGTCAACGTGGTCACGGAAATCACCAGTCTGATCTCGGCGCAGCGCGCTTATCAGATGAACAGCCAGGTGATCACCGCTTCGGATCAGATGCTGCAAACCCTTACCAGCCTGAAGTGAACGTCATGCGCAATCTCCTGTTGGCTTCGTGCCTTTACATCGCCGCCTCGCAATCCGCCATGGCCGTGCAATTGCGATCTTATGTGGCGCTTTCGGGCGATCAGGTGCGGCTTTCCGATCTGTTCGAAGGGCTGCCGCCGGGCCGCGACCAAGCCATCGGCGCGGGTCCCGCACCCGGCGG
>JAJZHU010000353.1 GCA_021798375.1 Pseudomonadota bacterium
CGGCGCGCAACCACACAGGCTGGGAACCGGCGGCCTCGATCAATTCCAACGGCACATCCAGGCCGATCCAACCGATTTTGCCGCTCATTGCGAATCCTCATCCTGGGTTCCGGCGCGCCCCAGACCCAGGCTCGTCAGCACTTCGGCGGTATGTTCGCCCAACCGCGGCGGCGGAGCAGTGACGCCGGGGCCATCGTGGCCGAACATGAAGCCCGCGTTCAGCACATGCACGTCCTCGCGTTCCGGCAGGCCGGGAATATGGATCGGTAATTTAAGATTGCGGCCATCCAACTGCGGCAGATCACAAGTGGATCCGATGTCGCGCACCATGCCACACGGCACGCCGGCCATGCTGAGCCGGGCCTCCCATTCGACGGCGGGGCGGGACATGAAAATATTCGCCAGCAGTACCGTCAATGCCTGGGCATGGGTGCGCCGGCCGCGCACGTCGATAAAGCGTGGGTCGCTGATCAGATCCGGCCGCTCCAGATGTTGGCACAGTGACTCGTATTGATTCTGCTGTACCACTCCCAATGAAATCAATTCACCATCACCGCAGCGGAACATGCCGGCGGTGGGTTGCGCGCTGAAGCCGGTGTTGCCGGTGCGCAAAGGCACCTCGCCCTTGACGAGATAATTGATCGCCGATGCGGTTAGAAATACCAGCGAAGCATCGAGCATCGAGACATCGATATATTGTCCGCCGCCGAAACGCTCGCGCTGTAGCAGTGCTGAAAGAATCGCCACCGCCGCCAGCGTGCCGGCATAAGTATCCACCGCCGGCACCCCCACACGCACCGGCGGACCGTCCGGCTCGCCGCTTACCCCCATCATGCCGCCAGTGGCCTGCACCACATTATCGATGGCGGGATAATCGCGCATCGGTCCTTGCTGGCCATAGCCCGAAATCGAACAATAGATCAGGTTTGGGCTGAGTTGCCGCACGGTTTCGTATCCCAAGCCAAAGCGCCGCATCACGCCGGGGCGGAAATTTTCCACCACCACATCCGCCGTGGCCAAAAGCTTGCGGGCGGTCTCTTGATCATCCGGCGATTTCAGATCCAGCACGACCGATTTCTTGCCGGCATTTACGGCAATGAAAGCGGGCGACATTCCGCCGTAGCGCGGATCGCCATCATAATTGCGGAACAAATCGCCGTGACGCGGCTCGATCTTGATGACCTCGGCACCAAGCAGGCTTAGAAAATTGGTGGCGAACGGGCCGGCCATCACGTGGCTGAAATCAACCACCCGTATTCCCGACAAAGGCTTTGGCATTTCGTCCCCTGAATTCTTGACCTGAATGGCGTGTTATCGGCCGATGGGAGTGTAAAACCACTTGACGGCGATGACACAACAGCAGTCTAACGTTCTGTATCATATAAATGCAATACCGTATGATTCAATGTAGTATAAAAATTAGCCTATTTGGAGAGCGTCTTGAATCCGTATCAACCTGATCGGGGGAGTCTGAGCCGGATTGCCCTTTGGGTCGGTTCCGCCGGATTGCTGATGGCGATGACAATCGACACCTGCAGTGTGCTGGCCCGCCAAATGGGATTCGTGCTGCCCGGCAACATCGAACTGATCCAGCCCTGCATTACGGCTGCCATCGCCGCCGCGTTGGTGTTGGCCACGCTGCAACAGGCGCATGCGGCGGTGCATTTGTTCACCAGCCACATGACGCCGGCGTGGCGGCAGCGGTTGGGTTGGCTGGGCGGCGTTGCCACCACTGTGGCGTTGGCGCTGCTGGCGGCGGGCTGCTGCTGGATCGCAATCGAACTTTGGCCTCTGGATGAACGCAGTGATCTGTTGCAGTTGCCGATCGCACCGGCGCGCTGGTTGTGGTGCGGCGCGCTGGCGCTGGCAGCCTTGCTGGAAGCATGGCGGTGCGCACGCCGCCTGATAAGGAACGACACCGATGTTTGAAGCGCTGGATCCCACCATGATCGGCGCTCTGGGCGTGCTGCTGTTGCTGCTCATGCTGGCGCTGGGTTGGCCGATCGGCGTGGCGCTAACCCTGGTGGGCGGTCTGGGCCTGGCGGTGCTGATCTCCCCCGAGGCGGCGCTGATCAAGGCGGGATTGGTGTCGTATGGCGTTGCCTCGCGCTATGAACTGGGGGTGTTGCCGCTGTTTTTGCTGATGGCGCATCTGTGTTTTGCCGCTGGCGCCAGTCGCGATTTTTTCGCTGCGGCGTCGCGTCTGTTCGGACACCGCCCGGGCGGACTGGCTCTGGCCTCGGTGGGGGCCTGCGCCGGATTTGGCGCGATCAGCGGCTCCAGCCTGGCCACGGTGGCGACGGTGGGGCTGGTGGCGCTGCCGGAAATGCGAAAGGCCCACTACGCTCCCGGCCTGGCCACCGGCGCGATCGCGGCGGGCGGTTCGATCGGCTCGCTGGTGCCGCCCAGCGCGGCGCTGATTGTGTTCGGCATTCTGGCCGAACAATCGATCGGAAGGCTGTTTACCGCCGCAATTCTGCCGGCACTGACCCAGGCGCTGAGCTATATGGTTGTGATCATGCTGCTGTGCTGGTGGCGCCCCGCGCTGGGTCCGGCCATGCCGGCTTCCGGTTGGCCCGATCGTGGCCGGGCGCTGTTGCGGTTGTGGGATGTGGGGCTGTTGATTTTGCTGGTGGTGGGGGGGATCGCGATGGGCTGGTTCTCGCCCACCGAAGCCGCCTCGGTGGGCTGCGTGGGCGCGCTGGCACTCACCGCGGGCCGGCGCCAACTCAGCCTCGCCACGCTGCGGGAGGCACTACAGCAAACACTGCGCACCACCGGGATGGTCTATATGGTGGTGATCGGCGCGATCGTGTTTTCGACCTTCATCGCCGCC
>JAJZHU010000354.1 GCA_021798375.1 Pseudomonadota bacterium
TCCCTCAATATTTATTTTATATATCAAAGCATTGCAGACAGCGTGAGGGGGCCACCCCATCACTCGCGGGGCAGCATAATCGATGATTATACATATGTATAGATCAAATTTCCGGCGAAAATCGCCCTGGCTCTATTTCACCAACCGCGTCAGGAAATCGCGATTTTCTTCATGGCGCTGGCGCGTTGGAATTGGGATCCCGCCGCCGCGCCACAAATGTCCCGCGCCCGCCCGCCGCATATTCCTCACATTCCGAAAAATCGGTCACCAGCGATCGCCAATCGACTTCGTTACAATCATAGCCGACGGAATCGAGCATCAGGGTTAGCGCCGCGCGCGAGACGATGCCGATCGGCACGCTGTCGGCGCCTGCGCCACGGTGATCGATGGCGTTGCGCGGATCGGCGACCGCCTCGCGGCGCACCAGGATCAGGGCTTCCTCGGCATCGATCAGCCCGGTATCGAAAACAAAGTATTTGGCATTTGTTCTGGCCATATTCTCGATGATTTCCATATGCCGAAGCGTATGGTAAAAAAAGCCAAGATTCAAAACAATGTCGAAAGATTCCAGGTTTTCCGCCGACAAATACCTGACGAGGTCTTTGCAAACAAACGAGAAACTCGCGGGATCGATGCCATAGGCGTTGAAATTATCGAACGAGCTTTGCACCAGTTCCGCACGTCCTTCGACCCCTTCGACATAAGCCGCCCCTGCCTTGAGCGCGGCAAACGCCCAGCGTCCGTCATGGGAGGCGAGATCGAGCACCCGGGCGCCTTCAAACAATTGGCGGTTTTGCGCGACGATCATCCGCCAGCGTTGTTGAAACCGGTTGGGTTTGAGCAAGGTCGCGGTTGTCTGATAAAATCGGTCGTATTGATCGAAAAAACGCATTGGCCCTCCGGGTCGGTATGGTGCTGCCATTCGGTGTTCAACGTTTGATACCAATTGCAGTAGGGGAGGCCGGCGGTATTTGTCCAGTCCCCGCGACGCGCGCGCAAAAATAACGGCCTTTGGAAGGACTTCCAAAGGCCGTGCCAGGTTGGAAACGGAGAGGGAAAAAACTATTTTACGCGGGCCAACTCATCGCGCGCCGCCGTCGCTTCGCGCTGAAATTCCGCACTGGCCAGAATTTTATCGGCGAGAATCACGCCCAGCAAATGTCCCGCCGCCAGATCGCTGGAATAATGCGCGCCGCAGATTTCGCGCTCGAAGGCGTAGTTGGCGGCGCGAACCTTGATCGCGGCGGCGTGGCTGGGAAGCAGTGCGGCGAGCACCGTGCCTTGGGTCCAGACTTCGATGGCGTGACCGGAAGGGTAGGAGAAGCTGGGCTTTTTTGAAGCGCCGCACGCCGGGATCAGGCTTTTGTCGAATACATAGGGGCGTGGGCGCTGCCAGGTTTGCTTCGCCATCCGTTCATAAATCTCGCCATCGACGGCGATTTTTTTGAACAAGGCAGCGGTGGCGGGAAATTGCAATGCGGTGAAATTTGCGTCGATGGCGGGCGCAAACAGAAAAACCGTCTCGTTCTTGCTGTCGGCGAGCGCCGCCGCCACCTGGGTGTTGGTGGCGTCGGCGGCGATTTGGTGGAGCGATTTCAATTCCTCGGTGGTTTCAAACGAATCATTGGCGGGCGGCGGCGGCAAAATTCCGGTCGGGACCAGCGCATTCGTGCCGACGAACGCAATGCCGCCGTCCATGTGGGCCATGTCGCCGGCCATCGCGGGAGCCAGCAAGCAGGCGCCCAACAGGGCAACAGTGAGCAGGCGCATCGATCAATCCTTATTTATTGTTCAGCAGGGGGGACGGCGCGCCCGATCACTCGGCGTTCGGATCCATGACCTGCTGCTGGTGAAACTCCACCCACACTGTCATGTGCATCTTATGATGCGCCAACAGCGCGGGCGGCGGCGGATATTGGGTGATGGCCACCGTTTGCAACGCGCCGCGATCGAGTTGCGGATAACCGCTCGAATGCGTGATTGCGGCATCGCTCACCACGCCGTCGATATAGCTAAAGCCGACTTCCGCCTTGCCGGCCTGGCCCATCATGCGCGCGGCCGGAGGATAGATCAGCGCCGCCTGCACGGCCGCGCGCACCTGATCCTCCAGGGTCGCCATGGCATCTTCCGCGGCTGAGACATCGACCGGCGGGCTCGGCGGCGGCGGTGGCGGCGGTGGGGCGACCACCACTGGCGCCTCGGGGCCAGGTGCCGGCGTCACGATTTGCCGCACCACCGGCCGCGGCCGTGGCGGCGCGGGCCGTGGCGGCGGCGTGGGTGCCGGGTGCGGCGCCGGCGGCGGCGGCTTTGGCACCACAGGTTTCGGCGCCGGCGGCTTGGGTTTTGGCGGCAGCGTCACCAGCGAAAGATGCATCGGCGGTTCGATCGGCGCGGGAGGCGGCGCGGATCGCCACATCAGATAGGCCGCACCGGCCAGCAGCGCCGTTTCGATCATCAGCGCGACGCCGAACGAGTTGAACAGCCGCGACGAGTGGCGCATCGGGCGGCGTGGAAGGGGAAAAGCCTTGGCCACGGCACTACTCGTCATTTTTTGCGGCGATGCCGACAGCGGTGACCCCGGCCTTGCGGCAGGCATCCATCACGCCCATCAGATTTTGCAGCGTTGCCGCGCCGGCACCCGCGATCGTCACCACGGTCTTGGCGGGATCGGGCTCGGCTTGCAATTGGGCAGTCAGCTGATCGAGCGACAATTTTTGATCGTTGACCGAAAGGCTGCCATCGGCAAACAAGGTGACGACCAATTTCGGGTGCGGCAGCGTTTGCGCGGTGCTGCTCTGCGGCAATTGAGAGGAAATCCCCGC
>JAJZHU010000044.1 GCA_021798375.1 Pseudomonadota bacterium
GCGCACGGCTTCGGTGGGCAAAACCAGACTTTCATAGCCGCCCCAGGACGCGCCGAGGCCGAATAATTGCAGTGCATCGGCGAAATCATTGATCGATTGCTTGCGGTAGATGGGCAGGAATTCCACACCGAACAGGCTGCAGGCGCCGGTGAAATCGCGTGCCCACAGCGCGTGGCCAGGGTCTTCGGGCAAGGCCGGGTGCAGCACGCGCGCGACTTCCGGGCGCGATTGGAACCAGCGCGCCACGGTCAGGCCGGCTTGCATTTGATGTTCCAGTCGCACGTGCAGCGTGCGGGCGCCGCGCAGCGCGAGCCAGCAATCGTCCGGGCTGGCATATTGCCCCAATTGCAACACGGCGCTGCGCAACAGGTCGAAATTTTCGTCGCTGTTGGTGGTGATGGCGCCCAGCAACAGATCGGAATGGCCGCCGGCATATTTGGTCAGCGCCTGGATCGAAAAATCGACGCCATGTTCGAACGGGGCGAAAAAACCCAGCCCCCAGGTGTTGTCTAGCAGCAATTTCGCGCCGTTTTGGTGTGCCACGCGGGCCAGCATCGGCACGTCCTGTACTTCAAACGTGTGGCTGCCGGGGCTTTCGGCGAAGATCGCCCTCGTGTTGGGGCGCATCAGCGCGGCAATTTCGGCTTTGGGTGCGGTGGGGGCGTAATAGGTGGTCTCGACCCCAAAGCGCTTCAGCATCGTGTCGCAGAAGGAGCGGGTGGGGTAATAAACGCTGTCGGGCATCAGGCAATGATCGCCAGCACCCAGCACGGCCAGCAAGGCCGTGGTGCATGCGGCGACACCCGAGGAGACGATCTGTGCGCGTGTGCCGCCCTCGATTTCCGCCACCAGATCTTCCAGCGCGAAATGGGTCGGGTTGCCATAAACGCCATAGACCAAGGCCTGCTCACGCCATTTGCGCCCCGTGGCCGTGCGCGATTTCAT
Organism: Pseudomonadota bacterium; assembly: GCA_021798375.1. GTDB lineage: Bacteria > Pseudomonadota > Alphaproteobacteria > Acetobacterales > Acetobacteraceae > JAJZHU01. The sequence continues at coordinate 946 of JAJZHU010000044.1, forward strand.
GTCGGGCTGCAACACGGTGGAACCGCGATAAAGCGGTGGATTCACCAGGCCGTAGGATCGGGTGGGGGCGCGGCCGGCATGGATCAGGCGGGTGGCCGGGGCGAGTTTTTTGCCCGCTGCGGGATTTTTACCCGCTTCATGATTGGTTTCGGTCATTTTCAGGTCTCGATGGGGGCATCGGAGCGGCTGCCCCATTCGCTCCAGGATCCATCATAAATTGCGCCCATGGGCAATCCCGCCACCACCATGGCAAGCGTGAGCACGGCGGCTGAAATTCCGCTGCCGCAACTGGTGATCACGGCCCGGCTGCCGTCCACGCCGGATTGCGCCAGGATCCGGCGCAGTTCGCCAGGGGGTTTGAACGCGGATTGCGGGTCGAGCAGTTCGCCGAATGGCAGGTTGCGGCTGCCCGGGATATGTCCGCCGCGCACGCCGGGGCGGGGTTCGGGGGCGGTGGCGTTGAAACGGGCGGGGGGGCGTGCGTCGAGCACCAATTCATTGCCGCCGGCGATGTTGTCGAGCAGATCGCCAAAGCCGCGCAGCAGGCGGGGGCGGTAACGCGGCTCGAAATCGCCGTGCGGCTGGGCTGTTGGCGATCCGGTGGCTGTTGGGTGTTGGGCCGCCCGCCAGGCCGGCAAGCCGCCATCGAGCACGGATACCCGATCATGGCCGAATAGTTTCAGCAAAAACCAGGCGCGGGGCGCCGAAAACGTGCCTTTTTGGTCATAAACCACCACTTGGCTGCGCCGGTTGAGGCCCAATTCGCGCAGCAATTCGCGGGCGGCGGCGGGGCTTGGCACCATGTGCGGCAGGCTGGTTTCGGCGGGATCGGCGAAATCATCCACGTCGAAAAAATGCGCGCCGGGAATGTGCTGGTCGGTGAAAACGGCCACCGCGTCGCGCCCTTCGTTGGGCAGATAATAGGTGGCGTCAAAGATCAACAGATCCGTTTGCCCCAAACGGGCAGCCAGCCAAGCGGGATCGACCAGAGGGGAAGAGGTGTGCGACATGCGCCGAAGCGTAACGCAAGCCCGTCGTCAAAGCCAGGGCGGACGCGGTCTTGCCGATCGGGAAAATTACATCGTCTTGGCTTCATGCACCAAGGAAGACAGACGCGCCACGGCGGCCTGCCCCTTGATGGCGTTGCGCCAGCAATATTCCACCACGCGCTGATGGGTGGTGATGGCTTCTTCGGCGTTGGTGATCATGGCGGCACCGAATTGGCCCTCCGGCGGGTCATCGGCATTGAACGGGTTCAACGCCAGTGCGGCGCGTTCGCGGCCTCGCAGCAGATTGAACGCCCCGCTGATCGGGGTGTCTTCCAACAGCCCTAATTGGATGCCCAGAGGACCGTCATGCAGCAGGCCGATCAGGTTTTCGACCTCGTGAATGGCGGCCTCGCGGCAGCGGGTGCGCATCGCCTGTGGCAGATTAAGCCCTCGGCATAACCCATGGCGCACCAGTGATTCGATGTTATCGACCGAATAGACCGCGATGATGGTCGGGTGGCGCTGTTGATAGGCCTTTTTGCGCGCCAGTAAAATGCCGTGCAATTGTTCGGCGGTGTTGCGAGCGGTGGTAGGATCGGTCTTGTTGCCGCGATCCCGGACTTCCATCACTTCGGAGATCAACTGATCGAAGCGCGAAGTGGTGATCAAATAGGTACAGGCGCGGCCTACCTGGATGATTTGATCGGCGTTTTCCTCGATCTGGCGTAGTCGCTCGAAATAGCCGACCGGACGATTATAGTACTCAACCCCGATGCCCAGCAGCGACAAAGGGGAAATTTTCAACAACTCGGCCAGACGCATGACGGTGTCGAGCTTGATGACTTCGCCTTTTTCATACCGGTAGAGCGCGGCGCGCGATACACCCAGCCGCGCGGCGATTTCTTCCGCGCGCAATCCGGATTCGAGTCTATAGGCGCGAAGCTGTTCGCCAATTTCGGAAAAACGCATCGTTGGGATGTCCAAAGTCTTAGTAGTGGGAGAGAATACAATAAATTATTTTCGTCTCATAAAATGACAATAACACGGTGGTGTGCAATTACAATGAGCTCATTACGACTGAAACTGGACGATTGGTAACATTTTTTGTAAAGAATGCCGGATCCAGACGGAAAATTTGGCAATCTTGCCAGACGCCGGCAAAAGACGCATGAAGGGCAGGTGATCCAAGGGGGGCTTATGTACGCCGAACGTATTTTGATGGGGCTCTTGCTGGGCATCATCGCGGTTGGGTGCGGTGTGGTGCTTTACCCGTTTTTCACCTCGATTTTATGGGCCGCGATCCTGGCCTTCTCCACTTGGCCCGTCTATCAATGGCTCAAGCATCGCCTGAAAATTAATGGTATCGCCGCCTCATTGATCATGGTCGTGATCTGTACTCTCGCGCTGGTGTTGCCGTTTGCCCTGATCGGACCAGACAGCGCCACGACGATCTCTGATTTGCACGTTCATTTCAATGGTTGGATTCAAAATGGTCTGCCGCCGGCCCCCGATTGGTTGCAAAATGTGCCGTTCGCGGGTCCCGAGCTGGTGGATCGTTGGAATATCTGGGCTGCGGATCTTACGGGGCTGACCGACGCGATCAGACCTTACGTGGCGACGATTGCCGAGAAGGGGCTCAATTTGCTGTTCGGACTCGCGGCTGGCGTGGCGCGAATCCTGCTCGCATTGTTCATCGCCTTTTTCTTTTGGTTGTCGGGCGACAAAATATCCGTGCATCTGCGGGCCGGGTTGTTGCGCATTGCCGGGCCGCGCGGCAATCGCATGATCGATGTGGCGGGCCGTGCGGTGCGAGGCACGGTTTATGGCATCATCGGCACCTCGATCGTCCAAGGCGTGCTGACCGGGATCGGGCTTTCGATCGCGGGAGTGAGGCAACCGATTATTCTTGGCACGATTGCGGGATTTTTGTCGGTTTTGCCGATCGGGCCACCGTTGATTTGGGGTGGGGCTGCGGTATGGCTGTATGCCAACCATCACACCGGGGCGGCGATTTTCCTGGTGGCGTGGGGCATTATCGCGATCAGCGGTTCGGATAGTTTGATCCGTCCCTATTTCATTGCCCGCGGCGCGCGCATTCCGTTCCTGCTGACCTTGTTGGGTGTGCTGGGCGGGGCTGTGGCGTTTGGGTTGCTGGGCGTGTTTTTGGGGCCGACGTTGCTGGCGATCGGCTATTCGCTGGTCACCGAATTCGTGACTGTTGTTCCGTTGGTCGAGACCATCATCACCGGAGACAAACCTGAACCGCTCTGACGCAGGCCGTTTGGCCGATGCCGGCGGCCGCGCCGCCGAGTTTGCGGTGGCGGAATATCTGCGCGCGCTTTCCTGGCGCGTGCTGGCGCAGCGGTTGCGTACCAAGGCAGGCGAGGTCGATCTGGTCGCCACGCGCGATGGTTTGTTGTTGCTGGGCGAAGTGAAATTGCGCGCCAGTCATGAATCCGCCAGCTTTGCGTTGTCGCCCCGCCAACGTGAGCGGCTATTGCAGGCGGGAGCTTTGATTTTGGCGGAACATCCCGATTGGGGAGCTTCGGGGGTGCGATTCGATGTGTTTTTGGTCGATCACCAGGGATGCATCGCCCAGATCGAGGATGCGATTCGGGATATGTAAGGGTTAGCGGATAACCCCCACAAGCCCCAGCGATGCCGCCAGACGATCCAGCCGTCTTTGCACGGCCTCGCCCGCGAAAACGCCGCCCCCTACCGTGAGCGACAAGGTCAGATGAGGCGGGGCGCATTGCAGTTTGGCGTTGGCGAGCAGCGCCGGTGTGCCGCCCGAAAGCGTATAGGCCAGCCGCAGCGCATGGCCCAATTGTTCGGCCCGTGCCAATAATTCGGGTGGCAGCAGGCTTTGCCATGGCTGTAAAAATGCTGAAGCCGGATCGGCTTCGTAACGAATCGCCATGGCGATGCCCAAGAACAGGCGGCTTTGATGATCGAGCCCGATGCCCGCCTGGCGCAACAGGCGCAGGAACACTTGCTCGGCGCGGTATTCCGGGTGCTCGTGCGCGCCGATATCGGATACCAGACACACAGCGAGACGCAGCCGTTGCAACGCCGGGGTTTCATCGGGAAACAACGGGTCGGTCCAGCGCAACAGCGCGGCAGGTAAACGCGGATCACGCGCCAATTGGGCGGAAAGCTGTTCACAGGCGGCGATCAGGGTATCTTGCGCGGCCACGGCGGGTGCGAGGTTCTGCATATACCAGCCTTCGCGCAACCCATTGGCGCTGAAGATGACCCGGCGTGCGCCGGTGGCCGACAGCAGACGGCGCAGCACGATGGCGGAGTAAGGCAGATCGTCGAGACGCCGGCGCGACAGGGCCGGGATGCGCTCCAGGATTCTTCTGGGGCTGCCGGAGACATACAACGCCAGTTCGGCGGCGTCCTCGGCGCCGATTTCGTAATGATGCACGATGGCCAGCGGGTAATTGGTGCGCTGCATTTCGATCCGCGCCAGCGCCCGGAAGGCGCCGCCGACCAGATAAAGCGTGCCGCCCGATTTGGCTTCGAGCCAGCCCAGCATGTCGATTTCGGCTTCGGCCAATTCGCGCGCCCGCGCCGCAATGCCGCCCGCGCGTTCGGCCAGTCTGATTACTCCTAGTCGCAAGGTTTCGGCCCGCATCAATTTGCCTCGGGTGAGCACGCCAAGTTCCAGTGAACCGCCGCCAATGTCGGCCAGGATCCCATCGGCCTCGGGGATGCCGCACGCGAGCCCGAGGGCCGCGTAGAGTGCTTCTTGTTCGCCCGACAGAACTTGCACCTTTAGCCCCGGCATCTTGGCTTCAAGTTCGGCCACGAATGCCGGGCCATTGCTGGCTTCGCGCACCGCCGCCGTGGCCAGCACCACAAACGGGTCGGCGCCCATCGCCGTGGCGATGGCGTGATAGCGATTCATCACCGTCATCGCCTGCCCCAGCGCCTCGGCGTTGAGTTTGCCGGTGGCGGTCAGGCCGCGCCCCAGCCGCAATACGGCTTTTTCGTTGAAAATTGCCGTGGGATTGCGGCCATGGCCTTCAAATACCACCAAACGAACCGAATTCGATCCCAGATCGACCACCGCCATACGCGGCAATAAAAGGGTGTCTGGCATCAATCCTGGTTCACACGATCTTGGCGCCGGGCCGGTGCGACGGGTACGGTGCGGCCATGAATGGCCGAGCCTCGCCCCGACAGCGACGGGTTGGTCATGAAATAATCATGGGCGGAAAATGGTTTCGGTCCCCCCGACACGCGCTGCCAACTGCCGTCGCGCTGTAATTCCCATGATTGTTCCGTGTCTTTCAGATTGATCACCATGATCTGATCCAGGACCTGGGCGTGCACGGTGGGATTTAGGATCGGCACAAAGGTTTCCACCCGCCAATCCATGTTGCGGGCCATCCAATCGGCGCTGCTGATGAACACCAGGGCGTTGCGGTTGGGCAATTTATGGCCGTTGCCGAATACGCAGATGCGGCCATGTTCCAAGAAACGCCCGACGATGGATTTCACGCGGATGTTTTCGGAAAGCCCGGCCACGCCGGGGCGCAGGCAGCAAATGCCGCGCACCACGATCATGATTTTCACTCCGGCATTCGACGCGACGTAAAGTTTGTCGATCAGATCCGCATCGACCAGCGAATTGAGCTTGAGCCAGATGGTGGCGGGAGCGCCTGCGCGGGCGAAGGCGATTTCGGCATCGATCAGTGCGTTGATGCGATCGCGGGTGGTGAGGGGGCTGAAGGCGATCGCGTCCATCTTGGCGGGGCGGGCATAACCGGTCATGAAATTGAACAGCCGGGCGGCGTCGCGGGTCAGGTCGGGGTCGGTGGTGAAGAAGCTGAGGTCGGTGTAGATGCGCGCTGTGATGGGGTGGTAATTGCCGGTGCCGAAATGGGCGTAGGAGCGCAGGGCGTTGCCTTCGCGGCGCACCACCAGACTGATTTTGGCATGGGTTTTCAACTGGGCAAAGCCATAGACCACTTGCACGCCGGCGGCTTCCAGGCTGCGCGCCAGGCGGATGTTGGCTTCTTCGTCGAAACGCGCGCGCAATTCCACCATCGCGGTGACCGACTTGCCGGCCTCGGCGGCTTCGATCAGGGCTTTGACGATCGGGCTGTTGCGGCTGGTGCGATAGAGTGTTTGCTTGATCGCCACCACGGCGTCGTCGGCGGCGGCCTGACGCAGGAACTGCACCACCACGTCGAAACTTTCGAACGGGTGATGCACGATGATGTCCTTGGAGCGGATCGCCGCAAAGCAATCGCCGGCGAAATCGCGGATGCGTTCGGGAAAGCGCGGCGTGTAGGGCACGAACAACAGATCGGGACGATCATCGACGATGAGTTGTTTGACATCGACCAGACCCAACATGCCTTGCTGCACGAGAATTTCATTCGATGGGGCATCGATCTCGTCGGCGACCAGTTCGCGCAGATCGGCGGGCATGGCGGCATCGACGTTCATATGAATCACCACGCCGCGGCGACGGCGCTTCAGCGCGGATTCGTAGGAACGTACCAGATCCTCGGCCTCTTCCTCGAATTCCACGTCGGTGTCGCGGATGACGCGGAACAAGCCGCTGTGCTGCATCACAAAGCCGGGGAACAGGCGCGGCAGGAACAGGCGCACCAGTTCTTCGAGCATGACAAAGCGAATGTTGGGGCGGGTGGGATCGATGGGCGGCGCATTGGGCGGCAGGCGGATGAAGCGCGTGATCTGGCTCGGCAAGGGCAGCAAGGCGCGCATTGGCTGGCCATCGGCCTCGCGGTGTAGTCTCAGCGCCAGCACCAGGCCCATGTTGGGAATGAAGGGGAATGGATGCGCCGGATCCACCGCCAGCGGGGTGAGCACCGGGAAGACGCTTTCCATGAAATAGCTATCCAGCCACAGCAGATCGGAGGGCGAAAGCTGATCGGGGGTGCATAAAGCGATGCCGTTGTCGCGCATTTCGGCGACCAGCCCCTGCCACACGGCGTGTTGTTTGTGTACCAGGGATCTGGCGTGCTTGTGGATTTCCACCAATTGCTGGGCGGGGGAAAGCCCGTCTTGCGAGGCCGCGGTGACGCCCGCCTTGGCCTGACCTTCGAGACCCGCCACGCGCACGGAGTAAAATTCGTCCAGATTGCCCGCGCTGATCGAAATAAAGCGCACCCGCTCCAGCAGCGGCTGGCGCTTGTTTTCGGCCTCTTCCACCACGCGGCGGTTGAAATCGAGCCAGGAAAGTTCGCGGTTGATGAATCGCGCCGGGCTGTCGGCGGCGATGTGCGCGTTCGATTGCCTGGGTTTGGGGCCAGCCGCGTCCAAGGAAACGCTCCGCGCACGGGAATGTTTGGTGGTAGCGCTCATGGATGAGACCTAACAGTCTTTGTCGAAGCATTTAAGGACGCCGGGAGCCGTGGATCGAATATCATCGGATTGTCATCGAGTTGGCAATTGCTTCCCGGGTTTGCAATGTGCTCGGCGCAGTCGGAGGTGATTTCGGCAATGATGCCGGCCGCCAGAGCGCGGGTGGGGCGACCCCCCAGAGCCATGGCGGCGCGATCGAGCCTGGCGACTGCTTCGCGCAGGCTGGCGCTGGTGCGCGGCAGGCGGAGCAACATGAAATCGGCCAAGGCGGGGGAGATGATCAATTGACGGTCCGAGGCGAGACGGGCCAGCAGGGTGCGCAGCAATTCGTCGTCGGCGGGTGCGATGGCGACATGGGCGGAGGCGCGCAGGCGGCTGGCCAGGTCCGGCAGGCGGATGTGCCACAAGGCGGGCGCCGCGCGCGCGGTGAGCAACAGCAGAGTGCCCGATTCGGCGGCGAGGTTGAGCAGGTGAAACAGCGATGCCTCGTCGGGGGCTTCGTCGGCATCATCGATGGCCAGGGCAGCAGCCTGGGGCGGAGCGGGCATACCGCGCAGCGTCTGGGCCGGGCGGATTTCGGCGTGGTGTTGTGCCGACCACATGTGCAGCAGATGGGTTTTGCCGCAGCCCGCGGGGCCGGACAGCACCAACCGCCCGTAAGGCCAGCTTTGCGGCCGCGCCAGCCACGCGCGGGCCTGTTCATTGCTGGCGCTGGCAACGAAATCTTCGGCCGCGAAATGCGGCTGGTGTGAAAAGGGCAGAATGAACTGCCGGGGCTCGGGCATGGCGGGAAGGGTAAAGGGGAGAGCGAGGCGAGGGAAGGGAAGAATCTTCTTTTTGCGAACAAAAAGAAGATTCTTTCATAGTTGCCTTGCGCGGTTACGCCGTGGGCGCCAGACGGATCAGGTAATCGAACGCCGACAATGCCGCTTTGGCGCCGTCGCCGGCGGCGATGATGATTTGTTTGTATGGCACCGTGGTGGCGTCGCCGGCGGCAAACACGCCCGGCAAGGATGTCTGGCCGTGGGCGTCGATTTCGATTTCGCCGCGCGGCGACAGCGCCAGCGTGCCCTTCAGCCATTCGGTGTTTGGCACCAAACCGATCTGCACGAAGATGCCGTCGAGTTCCAGGCGGTGCATCGTGTCGTTGGTGCGGTCTTTATAGCTGAGGCCGACGACTTTTTCGCCGTTGCCGTGGACTTCGGTGCTCAGGGCGGAGGTGATGATGGCGACGTTCGGCATGCTGTTGAGCTTGCGTTGCAGCACCGCGTCGGCGCGCAACTGGCTGTCGAACTCGATCAGCGTGACATGGGCGACGACGCCAGCCAGATCGATCGCCGCCTCGACGCCGGAATTGCCGCCGCCGATCACCGCCACGCGCTTGCCTTTGAACAGCGGGCCGTCGCAATGCGGGCAATAGGCCACGCCTTTGTTGCGATACTCGTCCTCGCCCGGCACGTTCATTTGCCGCCAGCGCGCGCCGGTTGAAAGGATCAATGCCCGGCTGTGCAAGGAGGCGCCGCTGGCGAGCTTTACCTCGATCAGTCCGCCTGGCTCGGTGGCCGGCACGAGGCGTTCGGCGCGTTGGAGATCGATGATATCGACGTCGTATTGCCTGACATGACGTTCCAGATCAGCGGCGAATTTGGGGCCTTCGGTGTGCGGCACCGAGATGAAATTATCGATGCCCATGGTGTCGAGCACCTGGCCGCCGAAGCGTTCGGCCACCACGCCGGTGCGAATGCCTTTGCGCGCGGCATAGACCGCGGCGGCCGCGCCGGCGGGGCCGCCACCTACGATCAGCACATCGAACGCGCTTTTGTCGTCGATTTTGGCGGCCTCGCGCGCGGCAGCGCCAGTGTCGATTTTGCCGAGGATCTGTTCGAGGCTCATCCGCCCCTGGTCGAACGGTGCGCCATTGAGCAGCACGGTCGGCACGGCCATTACTTTGCGGGCATCGACCTCGGATTGGAACAAGGCGCCGTCGATCGCCACATGGGTGATGCGCGGGTTGATCACGCTCATCAGATTGAGCGCCTGCACGACATCGGGGCAATTTTGGCAGGATTGCGAGAAATAGGTTTCGAAATGATAGTCGCCGGGCAGGGATTTGATCTGATCGATCGTTTCGGAGGTGATTTTGGGCGGGTGGCCGCCGACTTGCAACAGTGCCAGCACCAGCGAGGTGAATTCATGGCCCATCGGCAGACCGGCGAAGCGCACGCCGATGTTGCTGCCGGCGCGATTGATCGCGAACGAGGGCACGCGGGCGTCGTGTCCATCGAGCTTCAGCGTGATCTTGTCGGACTGTTCGACGATGTCTTGCAGCAGGCCGTGCAATTCCCGGGATTTGTCGCTGTTGTCGAGGGTCGCCACCAATTCGATCGGCATGGTGAGACGGGTGAGATAGGTCTTCAACTGCGTCTTGAGGCTGTCGTCCAACATGGCAAAATTCCAGGCTAGAGCAATATGCGGTCTCTTGTTATCACTCGACCGCATAAAATTGCTTGCTAAAACAAAGACCTAGAGCGCGATGAGGCCTTGAATTCGAGCGAACCTGATCTCATCGCGCTCTAGATGTGGTTTCCGCCGCCGGTTCAGGGAGAACCGGTGGCAGAATTTAGATGGTTAGATCTTGCCGACCAGATCGAGCGACGGCGCAAGCGTCTTTTCGCCTTCGTGCCATTTTGCCGGGCAGACTTCGCCCGGGTGCGATGCGACATATTGGGCGGCCTTGACTTTGCGTAGCAGTTCGCTGGCGTCGCGGCCGACGCCGCCGGCGTTGAGCTCAACGATCTGGATCTTGCCGGCGGGATCGATCACGAAGGTGCCGCGATCGGCGATGCCGGCTGCTTCGATCAGCACGTCGAAATTGCGGCAGAGCGCGTGGGTTGGGTCGCCCACCATGAAGTAGTTGATTTTCTTCACGGCTTCCGAGGTGTCGTGCCAGGCTTTGTGGGCGAAATGCGTGTCGGTCGACACGGCATAGATCTCCACGCCGAGCTTTTGGAACGCCGCGTAATTGTCGGCGAGGTCTTCGAGTTCGGTCGGGCAGACAAAAGTGAAGTCGGCCGGGTAGAAGAATACCACGGACCATTTGCCTTTGAGATCGGCTTCGGTCACGGGAACGAATGCGCCGCTTTTGAAGGCTTGTGCTGAGAAGGGTTTCACTTCGGAGTTGATCAAGGACATATTTTGCTCCTGCAATTGGTCGCAATGGATTGGTTTTAACGGGTGTCTTTTAGCCAAAGTCCCGCCATTAAGGAAATTGATTTTATTCGTTCA
>JAJZHU010000045.1 GCA_021798375.1 Pseudomonadota bacterium
GCGATGGGCGCCCGCCTGATTTTACGTGTTCTGACCGAACTTCCCACCGCCATGCCGCAGCCCGCCGAGGGTGTCAGCTACGCTCCCAAGCTGACCCGCGAGGACGGCCAGATCGATTGGTCGCAGCCTGCCGAGGTGCTGGATCGCCGGGTGCGGGCGCTGAACCCGTGGCCGGGCACGTTTACCCAAGCCGAAACGATGAATTTGAAAATCCACGCGGTGGAGCTGGCGCACGGGCATGGCGCGCCGGGCGAAATGCTCGACGATCAAGGTTTGGTGGCCTGCGGCAAGGACGCTTTGCGGCTGCTGCGGCTGCAACGGCCCGGCAAGGGCGCATTGCCGGCCATCGATTTCCTGCGCGGCCATCCGCTGCCGAAAGGGATGCGCCTAGGGTGAGCCAATTATGGGCTTTGAAATTGGAATATGACGGCACCAATTTCGCCGGGTGGCAATTCCAGCCCCGGGAATTGGCGGTGCAGCAAGTGCTGGACGAAGCCGCCGCCAAATTGAACAAGAATGTGCCGTTGCGATCGGTCGTGGCCGGCCGCACCGACGCGGGCGTACACGCCACCGGGCAGGTGGCGCAGATCCGGCTTTCCGGCGATTGGCAGCCCAACCGCGTGCGCGAGGCGCTGAACTATCACATGAAGCCGCACCCGGTGGTGGTAGTGCGGGCGGTGGCCGTCGATGACGCTTGGAACGCGCGTTTTTCGGCGCGCGCCCGCCATTATCGCTATGTCATTCTGAATCGCCGCGCCCGTCCCGGTCTGGATCTGCATCGTGCGTGGCATGTGGTGGACCCGCTGGACGCCGATTTGATGCAACAGGCCGGGCAATATTTGCTGGGCACGCATGATTTTTCGTCGTTCCGCGCCAGCTCGTGCCAGGCCAGCGGCCCGATCCGCACGTTGGAGCGCCTCGATGTGCGCCGCGAGGGCGAGAAGGTCATCATCGAAGCCTCGGCGCGGTCTTTTTTACACCATCAGGTGCGCAACATGGCGGGCACCCTGGCGTGGTTCGGCGAGGCGCGTTTCGAGCCCGCGCACATGGCCAGGATCCTGGCCGCCGCCTCGCGCGCCGCCGCGGGCCCCACCGCCCCACCCGACGGATTGACGCTGGTGGGCGTCAGTTACGACCCCGATCCTTTCGCATAAAAGTTTTTTTTGCTTCTTCTTTCAAAAAAAGCCTCTAGACTCCAGCGTCACCTTAAAGCCTGGGAATAATCATGACAGTCAGTGCCTATGATCTGCGGGTACTTGTGTTGCAAGGCGGCGGCGCGCTTGGGTCCTATCAAGCCGGCGTCTACGAAGGGCTGGCCGAGGCGGGGATTCATCCCAACTGGGTGGCGGGAATTTCGATCGGTTCCTTGAATGCCGCCATCATCGCCGGCAACCCGCCCGAAAAACGCGTGGAGCAGTTGCACGCCTTCTGGGAACAAATCTGCCAACCGCCCTGGCTGCCCACGCTTTCGATGGAGCAATGGCACGACCCCACGCGCTGGCCCAGCATGGTGCGCAGTTGGATGAACGGGTTCGAGGCCTCGCGCACCATGTTTGAAGGTCAAAAAGGATTCTTCATTCCGCGCGCGTTGCCCGGCGCCGGGCCTGGCGAAGCGAGTTTCTACGATACCACGCCACTGCGCGCCACGCTGGAACGCTTCGCCGATTTTGATCGCATCAACGACAAGCGGCAAATGCGGGTTTCCATCGGTGCGGTGAATGTGCGCACCGGTAATTTCGTCTATTTCGACAACACGCGCGAGAAATTGCGTCCCGAACATTTCATGGCCTCGGGCGCGTTGCCGCCGGGATTTCCCGCCGTCGAAGTGGATGGCGAATTTTATTGGGATGGCGGATTGGTTTCCAACACGCCCCTGTTCGAGGTGCTCAGCGAACAGCCCAGGCGCGATGCGTTGATTTTTCAGGTGGATCTGTGGAGCGCCTCCGGATCGCTGCCCGATGATCTATGGCAAGTGGTGAACCGGCAAAAAGATATCCAATATTCCAGCCGCACCCGCCTGGTGACCACCGCCATGCAAGAACAACAGGAAATGCGCCTGATACTAAAACAATTGCTGGAATTGGTGCCGCCAGAAAAACGCAAGGATACCTGGGTACGGCAAGCCGAAAAGCTGGCCTGCAATGCGCGCCATAATGTCATCCATCTGATCTATCGCGACAAACCGTATGAAAGCGGCAACAAGGATTATCTGTTCGGCCTGGCGACCATGCGCGAACATTGGTCGAGCGGCCTGGGAGACATTCGACACACGCTTGAGCATACCGATTGGCTGGCACTGCCGACCGAGGATGACGTGTTTGTCACCCACGACGTGCATCGCGGGGGGGATGATTAGAGCATGATCGCCGCAGGTTGAATAACACGTAGGCGTGAATCATGCGTAAAAACAAAAAGCTAGAGCACGTTCGTCGCACGTATATGGTTCAACGTGATCCGACCGTGCTCTAGCCCAAATACGCCTCGCGCACCTCGGGGTGTCCCAGCAGTTCCGAGGCTTTCCCCGCCAACCGCACCCGCCCCTGGGCCAACACCACGCCGCGATGCGCCAACGCCAAGGCCTTGGCCGCATTTTGCTCGACCAATAAAATCGATAACCCCTCGTCCTGGTTCAATCGCTGCAATACCGCAAAAATCTGCGCGGTGATTTTGGGCGCCAACCCCAGGCTTGGTTCATCCAGCAGCAACAAGCGGGGCCGCGCGATCAATGCCCGCGCCACCGCCAGCATTTGCTGCTCGCCGCCCGACAGCAGCCCGCCCGCGCTGTGCAGACGTTGTTCCAAAATCGGGAACAAAGCCAGCATTGCCGGCAGACGCGACAAATCGCCGTCGCGCGCGCCCAGCCGCAAATTTTCCGCCACCGTGAGCCTTGGAAAAATATGCCGCCCCTCGGGCACCAAACACAGCCCCGCGCGGGCGATTTGATGCGCCGGCAAGCCCGATATCACCCTGCCGTCAAAATGTACACTGCCTCCGGCCGCCCGATGAACCCCGGCCACGGCCAGCATCAGGCTGGATTTCCCCGCCCCATTGGCCCCGATCAGGCAGACAATCTCGCCCTGCGCCACCGCCAGATCAACGCCATGCACCGCTGTGACAGCCCCATGCCGCACCACCAAATCGCGTATTTGTAAAAGACTCACCCAACCTCTCCACAAACACAGGCCCAAATTAACAAAGTTTATTACTTAAGTTTCTTCGCCCAAATACGCCGCGATTACCTTGGGATCGTGTTTTACCTGGGCGGGTGGGCCGTCGGCGATTTTGCGGCCCTGGTCCAGCACGATCACCTGGTCGGCGATGCGCATCACCAAGCCCATGTCGTGTTCGATCAGCAGCACACTCAAACCGTCGGCGCGCAGACCCTCCAACCGTTCGGCCAGCGCGGCGCTTTCGTGTTCGTTCAGCCCCGCCGCCGGCTCGTCCAGACACAGCAACACCGGCTCGCTCGCCAATGCCCGCGCGATCTCCAACCGCCGCTGCGCCCCGTAAGGCAGGCTATCGGCCCGATCATCCGCCACCGTCTCCAGACCGAACCGCGCCAGCAACGCCCGCCCGCGCTCCACCGCCGCCATCTCCCGCGCCCGCGCCCGGCGCAACCCCAGCACGCTTGGCAACGCCCCCGGCGCATGGCGGCGATATTGCGCCACCAGCAGATTTTCCAAGCAACTCATGGCGCCGAACAGGCGGATATTCTGGAAACTGCGCGCCAATCTGGCCTGCGCCGCGATTTCGGTTTGCGCCATCAATTGCAATTCGCGCGTCCCATCCCCATCCCGCAGCCGCACCACGCCGCTGGTGGGACGGTAAAAACCGGTGATGCAATTGAACAGACTGGTCTTTCCGGCCCCGTTCGGCCCGATCAACGCCGCGATCTTGCCGCGTGCGATGGCGAACGAAACCCGGTCGAGCGCGGTAACGCCGCCAAAGCGCAGACACACATCCTCGATTTCCAAAAGCGGCATCATGACCGCAACCGCACCGAGGGCAAACGCAACGCGAATAATCCGCCAGGCCGCACCACGGCGATAAAGATCAGCGCCGCGCCAAAGACCAACATGCGATATTGCGCGAAATCCCGCACCAGTTCGAACCCGCCGATCATCACGATGGCCGCCCAAACCACCCCGATCTGCCGCCCCGCCCCGCCCATCACCACAATCGCCAGCACCAAAGCGGATTCGCTGAAAGTGAAACTATCGGGCGAGACAAATCCCTGCCGCGCGGCAAAAAACGCCCCGGCGAGCCCGGCAAAAAACGCCCCGCTGGCAAACGCCCCCAGCTTCAATTTCACCGGGTCCAACCCCAGGGCGCGCGCGGCGATCTCGTCCTCGCGCAATGCCTCCCACGCCCGCCCGATCGGCGCCCGCCGCAACCGCGCCACCACCAGATTGGCCGCCAGCGTCAGCCCCAACGCCAGCAGATAAAACCACACCGGCCGGGCCAGCGGCCAAAACGGCAGGCCGAAGGCGCGGAACACGCTATCATGCCCGAACCGGGTAAAATCGAGCCCGAAAAACCGTGGATACGGCACGCCGATGATCCCGTTGGCGCCATTGGTGAGCGATTGCCAATTCAGCAACACCACCCGCACGATCTCGCCAAACCCCAGCGTGACGATGGCCAGATAATCGCCGCGCAGCCGCAACACCGGAATCCCGAGCAGCAACCCCGCCATCGCCGCCATCAATCCCGCCACCGGCAGCGCGGTCCAAAAGCCAAACCCCGCCGCCGTGGTCAGCAGCGCCGTGGCGTAAGCGCCAATGGCATAAAACGCGACGTAACCCAAATCGAGCAGCCCGGCCAACCCCACCACAATGTTCAACCCGGTCGCCAGCATCATATAGGTCAGCACCAACAACCCGATGTCCAACCCGCGCCGCCCGCCCAAAAGCGGCAGCAACGCCACCACCGGCAACCCCCACAGCGCCAACCCCGCCACGCGCGGCATAGGCAACGGCGGTAATTTTATCCGATGCAACAGCCCCAGGGCCAACTGCGCCAAAAACGCCCCCAGCGTAATCGCCGCCACCGGCAGGGGATGAAACACCAGCACCAGATGCAACGACTGGTCCGGCGTGGTGACCAGCCCGGCCAGCGGCAACGCCAGCACCAAGGCGATCAGGCCGGAAATCAGCGCATTCTTCATACTTTTTCAGCCGTCTTCTGACCCAGCAACCCCTGCGGGCGGAACATCAGCACCAAAATCAACACGCTGAACGCCGCCGCATCCTTATAGGCCGCGCTGCCATAGCCCGACCAAAACGTCTCGATCAGCCCGATCAACAACCCGCCCAACACCGCGCCCTCGATCGAACCAATCCCGCCCAGCACCGCGGCGGTGAACGCCTTGATTCCGGCCTCGAACCCCATGAAGAAATCGATCACGCCATAGTAAACCAGGAACATCAGCCCGGCGATCCCGGCCAAAGCCGCCCCCAACACAAACGCCAGACTGATCGTGCGCCCCGTATCAATCCCCAACAACGCGGCCATCATGCGGTCCTGCTCCACCGCCCGCATCGCCCGGCCCAGATCGGTGCGCCGGATCAACAACGAAGCCCCGGCCAGCACCAACAGCGTGACGCCAATGATGGCAAGCTGCGCATAAGACAGCCGCGCCGCGAACGACCCCTGCGTCAGCAAATTCATCCCGCCGCCAATCACCGGCGCAATCGGCTTCATCCGCGCCCCCTGCAACAACTGCATCGCATTCTGCAACACAATCGAAACCCCGATCGCACTGATAAGCGGCGCCAACCGATGCGAGCGATTCAACGGCCGATAAGCCACCCGCTCGATGGCAAACCCCAACAACCCGCACAACGCCAACGTCACCAACAACGCCAGCGCCAAAGCCAACGGCACGGGAAACCCGCCAAACGCGAGCAACGCAATCAACGCCAGAAACGACCCCACCATGAACACATCGCCATGGGCAAAATTGATCATGCCGACAATGCCGTAAACCAAACTATAGCCCACGGCGATCAGCCCATAGACCATCCCCAAAGTCAGCCCGTTGATCAGTTGTTGCAGTGCGTATGCCAGGGGGAGCCTCGTGAGATCGTGAAGCCGCGAGGAAAGCATAGGCTTGGGGAGAAGGATAGAGTTAGGGGAGGGAGGGAAGGATCTTCTTTTTTCCAAAAAAGAAGACCTTCCCCTTACCTACTTCCTACCCCGCATACCCCTTCAAATGCCCCTTCCTCCACTGAAACGCCGTCGCCACGATCGTCTCCAAATCCGCGTATCGCGGCCTCCACCCGGTTTCCGTCCGCAGTTTGGCGGATGACGCCACCAGTGCCGCCGGGTCGCCGGCGCGGCGCTCTCCGATGGAGCGGGGCACTTTCAGACCGCTCACTGCTTCCACCGCGCGGATCACGTCAAACACCGAGTGGCCCTCGCCATTGCCGAGGTTATACACCGCGCTGCTGTCATTGATTTGCCCGATGGCGCGCAGATGGGCGTCGGCCACGTCGGCCACATGCACATAATCGCGGATGCAGGTGCCATCGCGGGTGGCGTAATCGTCGCCGAACACGACAAGCGGCGGCGCCAGCCCCAGGGCGGCATCGATCGCCAGCGGGATCAGGTGGGTTTCGGGGTGATGATCCTCGCCCGCCCTGCCTTTGGGGTCGGCCCCGGCGGCGTTGAAATAGCGGATGCGCGCGCTGCGGAAGCCATGGATGCGATCGGCCCAGATCAGGGCATTTTCCAGAATATGCTTGCTTTCGCCATAGGGCGAGCCGGGCCGGATGGTGGCGTTTTCGGGGATGGGGATTTCATCGGGGATGGAAAACAGGTTGGCCGTGGATGACAGCACGAATTTCGGCACTTTGTGACGCACGCAGGCATCGATCAGGCGGATTCCGTTCATGCCGTTGATCATCAGATAATCGAACGGCCGGCGCATGCTTTCGCCCACCAGCGACAGCGAGGCGAAATGGAACACCGCGTCCCATGGGCCCGCGCCCACCACTTCGTCCACCGCGGCGCCATCGGCCAGGTCGCCCACGATCAGTCGCGCCGCGGCGGGCACGGCCTCGGCGTGGCCTTGCTGGAGATTGTCGAACACGACGCATTCGTCGCCACGGTCGCACAGTGCCAAAACCATGTGGCTGCCGATATAGCCGGCACCGCCGGTGATCAGATAACGTCCCATATAATCCATCCTCGATTGCTCGAAGCACAACAGGCCACAAACCAATGCCTGCCGCAATTACTCCTTGGACACGAGAGCGTGGATTTCGTTGATTTTTTGCGCCAGATCGGCGTCGCGCTGGGTGATGCCGCCCGCGCTGTGGGTGGAAAGGGTGATCTCCACCACGTTCCAGTTGTTACGCCAATCGGGGTGATGATCCATCGTTTCGGCCACCACGGCGATCCGGGCCATGAAACCGAACGCCTGGTTGAAATCGCGAAAGCGGAAACTGCGGTGCCAGGCTTTGCCGTCTGGGGAGAGCGCCCAATCTTTGACCAATTCGACCATGATGGAATCTCCGGGGAGGTGGGGGACGGATGATCCATCCCCCTTGGTCTTACTGTCCAGCCTTATTCAACGCCTGCTCGATATCGGCGATGATATCCTCGTGATGCTCCAGCCCGATCGACAGCCGCACATAGCCGGGCGACACCCCGGTGGCGATCTGTTCATCGGGCGAAAGCTGCGAATGGGTGGTGCTGGCGGGATGGATGGCAAGGCTGCGGGCGTCGCCGATGTTGGCGACATGATAGAGCAATTTCAGATTATCGATAAACGCCTTGCCCGCCGCCGCACCGCCGGCCAGCTCGAAGCCGACCAGACCGCCCTGACCGTTGGTCAGGTATTTTTCGGTCCAGGCGGCGGCAATGCCGGTTTGGCGCGAGGGATGGATCACCTTTGTCACGTCGGGGCGCGATGCCAGAAACTCGACCACCCGGCTGGCGTTGGCGCAATGCTGGCGCATCCGCAGCGGCAGGGTTTCGATGCCTTGCAGAATTTGAAACGCATTGAACGGGCTAAGCGCCGCACCCAGATCGCGCAGCAGCGTGACGCGCGCCTTGATGATATAGGCAATCGGCCCCAACGCCTTGACCGCCTGCGACCACACCGCGCCGTGGTACGATGGATCGGGGGTGTTCAGCGCCGGTTGGCGGGATGGATTGGCCTCCCAATCGAACGCGCCGCCATCGACGATCAGCCCGCCGATCGAGGTGCCATGACCGCCGAGGAATTTGGTGGCGGAATAAACCACGATCGAGGCGCCGTGATCGAACGGGCGGACCAGCAAAGGTGTGGCGGTGTTATCCATGATCAGGGGAATGCCGAAACGCTTGCCGATGGCGGCGACTTCGGCGATCGGGAACACGCGCAATTTCGGATTGGGCAGGCTTTCGGCATAATAGGCGCGGGTGCGATCATCGGTGGCGCGGGCGAAGGATTCCGGATCGGCCGGATCGACGAAACGCACTTCGATGCCCTGATCGCGCAGCGTGTTGGAGAACAGATTCCAGGTGCCGCCATAAAGATCGGTCGAACTGACCACATTATCGCCGGCGCGGGCGAGATTTTGGATCGAATAAGCCGAGGCCGCCTGCCCCGAAGCCACCGCCAACGCGGCCACCCCGCCTTCGAGGGCCGCGATGCGTTTTTCCAGCACATCGGTCGTGGGGTTGCCGAGGCGGGTGTAGATATTGCCCAATTCCTTGAGCGCGAACAGATTGGCGGCGTGTTCGCTGCTGTCGAATTGATAGGAGGTGGTTTGATAAATCGGCACCGCCACCGAAGTGGTGGCCGGATCGCTGCGCCAACCGGCGTGCAAGGCGAGAGTTTCGGGGTGAGCCATGGTCCGGGGATCCCTTTTTACATTCTTTTTGTGTGCAAAAATAATTCTACATAAAGCGCATTATCAACCCATCGGCGGAGCAAGCACAAGGGGGAATCTGCTTGCCTTCATCCGGCCTCAATCCACCTTGTTGCGCCATTCGATCAATTTTTCCTCGGCCTCTTCGCGCGAAAGCGCGAATAATTCGCGCACCACACGTTCGCCGAAACCGCCGCGCGCCAGCGTGGCCATCTCGCGGCGCTTCAATTCGGGCGTAATCCCCGCGCCAAACGGACCCAGACGGCGTTTTTTCGCCGCCACCAGACAGGCGCCGAATTCGCGTTCGGCGTCGGGCACCACCGCGGCCCTGGCGATTGCGGGCGGCACGCCCTTGGCGGCCAGATGCGCCTGCACCGCCCGGCCCGAGTGCCCCTCGCGGGTCAGACGGCGGCTGCGGCTGGCGGCGAAACCCACATCGTCGATCACCCCCACGGCCACCAATTTCACCACGATCGGGTCGATCATCGCCTTGGCGGCGGCCACTTGCGCGTTGATCGTGTCGCGATCCCCGCTACGCCGTGCGCGCTTGGCCCAGTTGTCGATGCGGCGTTCCAACACGCGGGTAAGCCCGGTGCGAGTCGAGGCATAGCGCGCCATATGCGCCATGGCCGCCTCGCGCAGGCTATGTTCAGAGGGTGGGATAAGGTTCGTATTGCTCATATTTCAATTCTGCCAAGAGTGCATCGCTTCACGCCAATGGTTTGACTTATCAGCACCAACGATCCCACAATGCCCGTTTCTGACACAGATTGGAACCGGACCCAAGATGATCGCCGCGCTGATGCCCACCTATAACCGTGCCGACCTCGCTTTTGAGCGGGGTGAAGGCGCCTGGCTGTGGACAAATGACGGCCGGCGATTCCTCGATTTCGGCGCCGGCATCGCCACCTCCTCGCTGGGCCACGCTCACCCGCATCTGGTGCGCGCCATCGCCGAACAGGCCGGCAAGGTGATGCATGTGTCGAATTTGTATCGCATCCCGGGGGCCGAGAAATTGGCGCAACGGCTGGTGAATGCATCGTTTGCCGACAGCGTTTTCTTCTGCAATTCGGGGGCGGAAGCCAACGAAGGCATGATCAAAATGATCCGCAAGGCGCAAGCCGAATCCGGACATTCCGAACGTTACCGCATCATCTGCTTCCACGGCGGATTTCACGGCCGCACCCTGGCCACGCTGGCCGCCACCGGCAATGAAAAATATCTCAAGGGTTTCGGCCCGGTGGTTCCGGGGTTCGACCATGTGCCGCTGAACAATCTCAACGCCCTGCGCGATGCGATCGCCCCTGAAACCGCGGGCGTGATCGTCGAGCCGATCCAGGGCGAGGGCGGCATCCGCGCCGCCACGCCCGAATTTCTGCGCGGCCTGCGCGCCGCGTGCGATGAATTCGGCCTGATTTTCGGCATCGACGAAGTGCAAACCGGGGTTGGCCGCACCGGCACCTTGTTCGCGCACGAGCAATCGGGCATCACCCCCGACGTGATGAGCCTGGCCAAGGGTTTGGGCGGCGGGTTCCCCATCGGCGCGGTGCTGGCCCGCGAATTCGTCGCCAAACATCTGGTCGCGGGCACGCACGGCACCACTTTCGGCGGCAATCCGCTGGCTTGTGCCGCCGCCAATGCCGTGCTCGATGTGACGTTGGCCGAGGGTTTTCTCGATCATGTGCGCGACATTTCGGCATATTTGCGCGCCGGCCTTACCCGTTTGACCGCCGAATTCCCCACCATCCTGGCCGATCTGCGCGGCCGGGGCCTGCTGATCGGTTTGGGGTTGCATATTCCCCAGGCCGATTTTGCCGCCGCACTGCTGGCCGAAGGCGTGCTTTCGGTCAATGCCGGCGATAATGTGGTGCGCCTGTTGCCACCCCTGATTGCCACCCGGGCCGATTGCGACGCGGGCCTCGAACTTATTCACCAAGCCGTTACAAAATTAGCTGTCAGATCATGAACGTAATGCCCAATCCAAAGGCCGCCCGGAAACCCGCGCATTTCCTCGATATTCGCGATTTCGACCGCGCCACGCTGCGCCATCTGCTCGATCTTGCCACCCGCCTGAAACACCCGGCCAGCCGGGCCGCGCGCCCCCTGGTGGGCAAATGTCTGGCCCTGATCTTTGAAAAGCCCAGCACCCGCACCCGGGTGAGTTTTGAAGTGGCGATGCGGCAATTGGGCGGCGACGTGATCACATTGTCGGGCAAAGACATGCAGTTGGGGCGCGGCGAGACCATCGCCGACACCGCCCGCGTGCTGTCGCGCTATGTCGATGCGATCATGCTGCGCACCGATCGCGTGCACAAAATCGAGGAACTCGCCGCCTATGCCACCGTGCCGGTGATCAATGGCCTCACCGAAGCCTCGCACCCGTGTCAGATCATGGCCGACGTGCTGACGTTCGAGGAACATCGCGGCCCCATCGCCGGGCAAGTGATCGCCTGGTGCGGCGATGGCAACAATGTCGCCAACAGTTGGATCGAGGCCGCGACCAGGCTGAATTGCACGCTGCGTCTGGCCACGCCGGATTCGATGCGCCCCAGCGCCAAGGTGCTGGAATGGGCCAAACGTGAGGGCGGCAAGATCGAATTGGTCAATACCCCCGAAAAGGCCGTCGCCGGCGCCCGCTGCGTGATCACCGATACCTGGGTTTCGA
>JAJZHU010000355.1 GCA_021798375.1 Pseudomonadota bacterium
GAAGCCATTGGCCACATCCACCGTGCTGGGATAACGCGCGTGCATCTTGGCGGCGAGTTCGGCCGAAGTCTTGCTCTCCTTGGCCGCCTGGCGGAAGGCGATGATATAGCTGCGGGTCCAGGGCACACTGAAACTGTCATCCGGCAGGCCCGGTTTGGTGTGACCGGCGATGATGCGCGTGGGGCGCAACGCCTCGATTTTATCCAGGGCGGCCAGCCAGCCATCATATTCCGCTTCCAGATGCTCGCCCAACCAGGGATAAACCCCGTTGAACATCAGGTCGGCGGCAATAAAAGTGCCGCTTGCCTCGTGCCACACTGCGGCGATCCGGGCGTGATCGCCCTGCCACGGACCGAGCACCTTTAATACATTGCCTTCCAAATGAATCTCGTCGGTCTTCAATGGTTGCGGCACAACACCCCGCAGCGGCGCATTGACACCCAGCATCGGCGACCAGCGGGCAAGTTTGATCGGAATGGAACGCTCGATGTCCTTTGCCACCGTGGCATGCGCCACCACTTTGGCGTTGGGAAACGCATCCGTGACGACATCGAGGCCAAAGAAATGGTCGGGGTGATCGTGGGTGATAAAGATGGTGGTGAGATTCTTGCCGCTGTCGAGGATCTCGGCCACCACCCGATGCGCGTCCGAACGCGCGAAGGGCGTATCCACCAGCACCGCGTCGTTGGCGCCTTTGATCAACACCATGTTGGCGAACATGCTGTATTCGCTGGTGGGAATGACCTGAAATTCCAACGGCGAGGTGCCGGCCGGGCTTTGTTTATCGCTCATGACATTTCCTCGGTTATTAATGTGACGTTTGGCCGCCGTCGATGATTGCAATCTGGCCATTGGTGAAGGATGCGGCATCGGAACATAGATGCAGCACCGTCCCGGCGATTTCCTCGGGTTTGGCGGCGCGTCCGATCGGGCTTGCGGCAAAAAACATTTCACGAAACGCGGGATCGGCCAACCAACGCGAGGTCATCGGCGTATCGACCAGGCCGGGGGCGATGGCATTCACACGAATGTCATTACGGGCGTATTCGATGGCCGCGGCTTTGGTCAGCCCGACCACCGCATGTTTGGCCGCGACGTAAGCCGCCATGCCGGGATCGGCGATCACCCCGGCGACAGAAGCGGTGTTCACGATGGCGCCGCCGCCGTTGTTCAGCATATGGCGAATTTCGGCCTTCATGGCGTTGAACACGCCTTTTACATCCACCGCGATCACCCGGTCGAACTCGTCGCCATCGGCTTCGTGAAACAGCTTGGTGGTGGGCAAAATCCCGGCATTGTTAAACGCCGCGTGCAATCCGCCAAAACGCCCGACACATTGCTGCACCAAATCATCCACCTGTGCGCCGTCCGACACATTGCAACGCTGAAAATACGCCACGCCGCCGGCGGCCACGATGGTTTGAACCACCTCCGCCGCGGAATTATCGACGTCACCGATCATCACCGAGGCCCCCTCGCGCGCGAAAGCCAGTGCCGTGGCCCGACCAATGCCGGTTGACCCACCGGTGATCAGAACCACCTTTTCCTTAAATCTCATCGGCTTGTGCCTTTATATGGCCGCCATTCACGGCGGCAATCCCAAACGTTTCCCTGATCAATCAACGAACATGCGACACGGCAAGACCGTCAAGACATGGTCCGCATTCTTGTCATTGCACAAAGGATAGCTTTAGAAATCGGATACGGTCTTTGAATAAACCGCACGTCATTTGGATAATTCGGCAATCAGGATGGCGGGCAGGAGCGTTGGCTCGACCGCCGGCCGACCAGCATCGGATCGACCGGAGAAGCCTTGGTCAGTTCCCGGTAATGACGTGGCGAAAGCCCGTAATGGCGGCTGAAACAACGCGAAAAATAGGCGGAATCGCTGAAACCGCATGCGTAAGCGATATCGGTGATCGACCGTCCATTTTGTGCGGTGCGCAAAAGATCGGCGGCATGGCGCAGGCGATGTTCGGTGATGAAATCGCCCGCTGTCGTCGCCAGACGCTCGAACACGGTTTGCACGGTTCTGGCGCTGATGGAAAGCGCCTCGGCGACAGTGGAAGTACGCAAATCCGGATCGCAAAGATGCGCGCGGATATAATTGATCACGTCACGGCGCAGCTTGGCGGTGGCGCCCGAAAGCGGCGGCTCGCAGGACTGGCCGATCGCGCCCATGGCAAGATCGAATGTCGTGCGGCTGACGCAATCGCGCCAATCGGCGTCATTGCGCATCGCTTCATGTTCGGTACATGCGGTGCGTAAAAATCCAAGCAGAAGCCGCGACCGCAGCGAGTTGAGCCGTTGACCCGCCACGCTGGCCAGATCGAAATCGGGATTGCGAACCAGAATATTGGCCACCGGCAATTCCAGCACGAACATCCGGTAGGAAATGGGAAATTCAACCCTGTATCTAAGATCGGCCGAACATAGGGTGCTTTCGCCCGGCGCCAACTCCACCGTGCGCCCCAATTGTTCGTTCAGGCTGCGCCCGGTTGCCTGAAGATGCAGCAAAACGGTGCCACGCTCCTTTTGCGGCGTGGAATACATCCATCGGCTGACGCTCGAGGGTTGCGCCGCGACATGGATCAAACGCAGATCGCCAAGCTCCCATATCGAGAGCGAGGCATTGAATTCCTCACGCGAGGAATCCACCACGCCGCCGGAAAATGCACCCGATACGATATTGTTCCAGCCGCCAATGCTATCCGCGTAAAGCCTGATCCCCATGGGAGGCAGCTTACTGATCTGCAAGGATTTTCCTCTATTTTCAGCCATCCCCCGAGGGCCGCCG
>JAJZHU010000046.1 GCA_021798375.1 Pseudomonadota bacterium
CGCGGCGCTGGAAGGCCTGCGCCAGGGCCCGGCACTGGTGCCCGCCATCTGGTGGTTCGAGTTGCGCAATAGTCTGATCAGCGGCGAACGCCGGGGGCGGATTCTGGAAGCCGACAGCGAGGCGTTTCTGCGTTTCGTGACGAGGCTGGGCGTGGCGATCGACCGCTCCCCCGACGAAACGCGAGTGATGGGTTTGGCCAGGATTCACAAGCTCACGGTTTACGACGCTGCCTATTTGGAACTTGCGCAAAGATCAGGCTTTGCCCTGGCCAGCCTCGATCGCGAGTTGATCCGCGCCGCGAAGGCGGAGGGCGTGGGGTTGGTGGGGTAGATCGTTCGTTTTGAGTGTTGCCGGCGGTGGGATGGCTATCTCTTGGTGCGGGCTGTTGCCGCCGCCAATACCGCATCAAGCATCGCCAGCGCGTCTTCAGGCCGGGTGCGGTGGTTGACGATGGCGGCGCGGATGGCGAATTTGCCGTCGATCAGCGTGCTGGACGGCACGGCGATGCCTGCTTCCTGGATATCGGCGAGGATGTCGGCGTTCAGCGCATCCACCACGTTGTGCTCGGCGCGCACACGGAAGCAGACGATGTTCAGGCCGATGGGGGCGAGCAATTCCAGGCGGGGGTTGGACTCGATGGCGGCGCCCAATGTTTGGGCGATGGCGCAGGTTTGTTCGGCCACCCGCCCCAGGGCTTTGGTGCCATAGGCGCGCAGAGTGGTCCAGACTTTGAGCGCGCGAAAGCCGCGCGACAGATCGGGGCCGAGATCGCAGGGCCATAGTTCGCCGGTGGCCAGACCGCGTTTTTCGCGGCGCAGATAATCGGCGGCGTGATCGAACGCGGCCAGATGGCGCGCCGGATCGCGCACCAGGGCGATGCCGGCGTCATAGGGGACCTGGCCCCATTTGTGGAAATCGAAGGCCACGCTGTCGGCTTGTTCCAGCCCGGCCAGCAGGGGGCGCAATTTGGGCGAGAGCATACCGAATGCGCCGTAGGCCGCATCGACATGGAACCACAGGCCTTCGGCGCGGCAGAAATCGGCCAGGGCGGCCATATTATCGACGGCGCCGGTGGAAACGGTGCCGGCGGTGCCGGTGACCATGAATGGTTCCAGCCCGGCGGCGCGATCGGCCGCCACCATTTGGCGCAGGGCCTCGATATCCATGCGGTGCAGATGGTCGGTGGGGACCGGGCGCAGCGCGTCCGAGCCTAGTCCGGCCTGGTCCATCGCGCGCGGCAGGCAACTATGCGCGGCCTCCGAGGCATAGCCGACCAGATTATGGGTTCCCACGCCGGTGCGGCGCACATCGGGGCCGAGGGCGGCGGTGCGGGCGACGGTGACGGCGATGAAATTGGCCATCGAACTGCCCGCGACCAGCACGCCCGAGCTGGTTTCCGGCAGTCCCACCATTTGCGCCGACCACGCCACCACCTGGCGTTCGATCGCCACCGCCGAATGATCGCGTCCGCCGACGTTGGGGTTCAACGCCGCCGCGATCATATCG
Organism: Pseudomonadota bacterium; assembly: GCA_021798375.1. Lineage (GTDB taxonomy): Bacteria > Pseudomonadota > Alphaproteobacteria > Acetobacterales > Acetobacteraceae > JAJZHU01. The sequence goes on from JAJZHU010000046.1 coordinate 1,508, forward strand.
GCCAGCATCCCCATCACATTGCCGCCGCCATGCACCCAGCCCATAAAGCGCGGATGGGTGTTGCCGGTGACGTAGGGTGTTACCAGTTCACTGATTTCGTTGTATATTTCGCCGGGGGCGGTGGGGGCTTCGGGCAATGATTGGTGCAGGGCGGCGCGCACTTCGGGCGGCATTTTGCGCCACGCCGGGTTTTGCCGCAGATCGCGCAGATGATCGATCATGTCGTCCATCATGCGATGTCCCAACGCGCGCACGGCTTCCCAATCAGCGGGATCGAGATCCTGGTGATTTTGCGGCTCGTTCAATCGGTGGTGGGAAGCGGGGCTCCCGTCCATTGGCGGTGTGGTTCCTAAGCCTAGATTGGGTCCGCGCCGTAGCACGCGCGGGGGAGTGTGACCAGAGCAAACCCGCAAGTTGGGCGGCAAATTAAGCCGCGGCTTGGCGGGGGATGCGGTGGCGGCGTAAGCTCTTGCTTATAGATCGTGCGTGTGAGGGGCAATTTCCATGGGTATCGTGATCGCTATTTTTTCTCCCGGCGCCATGGGCAGCGCCATCGCGGCGCGGCTGGTGGCGCATGGGGCGCGGGTGCTCGCGTCGCTGGATGGACGCAGTGCTGCCACGGCGGCGCGGGCGCGGGCGGCGGGGATGGAGGATGCCTCGCTGGCGCGGATGCTGGCCGCCGATCTGGTGCTTTCGATCCTGCCGCCGGGCGAGGCGCGGGCGTTGGCCGCGCGGTTGGCGCCGCACCTGAGCGCAAGCCGCCACAAGCCGGTTTATATCGATTGCAATGCGTTGAGTCCGCACACCAAAAGCGAGGTCGCCGGTATTATCGCGCCGACCGGATGCGATTTTATCGATGGCGCGATTGTAGGGTTGCCGCCGAAGCCGGGGGACAAGGGGCCGCGGATTTATGTCTGCGGCGACAAGCGCGAGCGGGCTTCGGTGCTGGGTACGCTGGGGCTTGATCTGCGGCCGATCGAGGGGGGGATTGGCGCCGCGGCGGCATTGAAAATGTCGTATGCGGGGATCAACAAGGGGGTTACGGCCATCGGTGTGGCGATGCTGCTGGCAGCGTCGCGCGCGGGCGCCGCCGAGGGGTTGCACCGCGAGCTGCGCGAAAGCCTGCCGGACTTGTTTGCCAAGTTCCAGACCGGGATGCCTGGGATGATGCCCAAAGCCTATCGCTGGGTGGCGGAAATGCGCGAGATCGCGGCGTTTTTGGGCGACGATGAAGGGGCGGCGATGATGTTCGAGGGGGCGGCGCGGGTGTTTGCGCGGATCGCGGCGGACGTGGCGGGGGACGGGCGGGAATGTGGGGTGTTGGAGGCGTTTTTCAGGGAGGGGAAGTGATACCAGCGGCTCTATCTGTTAACCGCTGGCATGTCGCGAACTTTCGACCGTAATTACATCGCGGTGACGCCGCCATCGATGATGAAATCGGCGCCGGTGGCGAAGGAGGATTCGTCGGAGGCCAGAAACAGAATGGCGAAGGCGATGTCGCGGGGTTGGCCGAAACGTGGCAGCGCGGTGCTGGCCGCGAGCATGGCGCGGATTTCGGGGTTGGCGCGTGCCTCGGCGGTGAGGTTGGTTTCGATCAGGCCGGGGAATACGGCGTTCACGCGGATGCCTTGTTTGGCATAGGAAATCGCCGCGGTGTGGGTGAGCGAACGCAGGCCGCCCTTGGCTGCGCTGTAATGCGCGAAGCTGCCGCCGACCAATGCGGCGACCGAACAGACATTGATGATCGCGCCTTGTTTCTGCTTTAACATTTGCGGGATGACCCGTTGCAGACCCATGAAGGGGCCGGTCAGATTCACCGAAATGCTTTTGTCCCACTCGGCCTGGGTGATATCGCTCATGAAGGTTTCGTGGTGCAGGCCGGCGTTGTTGACCAGCACGTCGATTTTGCCGAAATTTTCCAGCGTGAGGGCGACCGCCCTGTCCCAGTCGGCGGGCGCGGAAATATCGTGCCGCAGGGCGACGGCCTTGCCGCCTTCGGCGATGATTTGCGCGGCGGTTGCCTGGGCCGCGGATTCATTGATGTCGGTGACAACGACTTTGGCGCCGTGCGCCGCGAACAGCCGTGCCGTGAACCCGCCGATGCCGCCGCCGCCGCCGGTGATGATGGCCACTTTGCCGGGCAGACGCTGCCCCAAACCGAAATCGGTCATTTTTATTTATCCCTTTGCAAATATGTCTTAATTTTTGGCGTTTTGTTTGGCGATGGCCCGCAGCCGTTCGGCATTTTCCCACATGAAATCGCGGAACTTTACCGGCTCGCGGCCTAGGATGGTTTTAATGTCGTTGGAGACGATATCGCGCCCGCCGGCACGAATGACGCGTTCGCTGGACATGATATCATTCAGGCACCAGGCCAAACCATTGACGTTGAATTCTTCCAATGAATCGTCGGGAATGCCCAGGCCCTTCATGTAAGTATAGAATTCCTGATCGCTTACGTCCTGGTATTCGATATGGACGCCGGTGATTTCCTCGGCCAGATCATTGATTTCATCGAACGACCAGGTGTCGTTTCCGGTGATTTCGTAAATCTTGTTTTCATGGCCCTCGGATGTGAGCACATGAACGGCGCAGGCGGCGCAATCCAGACGGTCGGCCATGCTGATCTTGCCGCCGTTGGTGCAGGTGATCCAAAAGCCGGATTGGTAAAAATTGGGCAGGAAGGCGGAAATAATGCTTTCCATATACATGCCGTCGCGCAGCGATGTGTAAGCCACGCCGGAAGATTTCAGCTTTTCTTCCGTGCCGCGATGGTCGATGCAGGCCAAATCATCGACGCCGTCTTTGCCATAATATGAGGTATAGGCAATGTGTTTCACACCGGCGCGAACGGCGGCGTCGATCGTGTTGCCGTGCTGCAAAATCCGGTGGCCGACTTCATAGCCGCTGATCATCAGCATCTTGCCGGCGCCTTGGGCCGCCGCTTCGATCGAGTTCGGCTCTTTGAAATCGCCATAGCGGGTGGCGCAGCCCAGCTTGGCCCATTTTTCCAGTTTTTCGGGCTTGCGGCTCATCAGGATCAGGTCTTGCGCGGGAACGATTTTCAGGAATTCTTCGATTGCCGCGGTGGCAAATGGGCCGGACGCGCCGGTGACCAGATATTTCATCATTTCCCCCTGTTTTTATCGGTCGTATTTCGGCTTTGTTTTGCCAATGCGGGTGTATAATTCTTCCGGGATGTCTTTTGCATCTTTATAGAATCCGAAATGACAGGAGCCGTGCTTTCGGTCTTCCTTGATCAGGCGAACCATGTCCAACTCGCCGGTTGCTTCCACCACCAGCAATTCCACCGCCGGGCAGTGGACGCAATAGACCGGCATATTTTCAAAACCATAGGTGATGGCGTGGCGTTCTTTTACGGTGGCAAGCCCCGCCTCGTAGCCGCCTTTTTCGATGATCCTTTCACCCGATCCGCAAGGCTTCATGGTGATGACCACTTTTTCGTCGTCTTCCTTGATTTCCATGGCCTGCATGTGGCCGTGCATGGCCTTGGCGGCGAATTCAACGCGGGCACGGAAATCGGGCTTTTCTCCGGTCGATTTGAACACGGTATTCATCTCGATGGTATGCGAAAGCCGTTCCGCTGCTTCGAGTTCCTTGATGCCGTGGTTGTTGTAGATATAGGTCTGCAACCCGGCGACCCAGAACATATAGCCGTCGTGCAGGAAATTGAATTCCTCTTTCATGCGCTGGGCCAGTTGTTTGGCCAGATCCTTGTCGCCCGCATCGATTGCCGCTTGCAGCAGATCGAGCGTGCGCGTTTGCATGGTTTTCAGTTCATCTTCGGTGAACGTACGATTCTCGGCCATTGATAGTCCCCCCGCTTTTATACAATTGTATATATTCGCGGGCTGGTGTCAAGATTGGGGCTTGGCGGGGTGTCCGGTCGCCTTATTCTTCCCGCTTTCTAAACCCCTTCGCCACCACATAAAGCTCGCTCGATTCCTTGCGGCTGGCGGGGGGTTTGGCGTGGCGTACTTCGGCGAAATGTTGTTTCATCGGCACCAGCAGTGCTTTTTCGGCGCCGCCTTGGAACAATTTGGCCACGAACACGCCGCCTTCTTCCAGCATTTCCATGGCGAAATGCAGCGCCATTTCGGCCAGGGCGACGATGCGCAGATGGTCGGTGGCGGTGTGGCCGATGGTGTTGGGGGCCATGTCGGAGATCACCACATCGGCGCGTCCGCCCATCAATTGGCGCAGTTTTTCGGGCATGTCCGGGTCGGTGAAATCGCCTTGCAGCAGGATGGCGCCTCTGATCGGCTCGATTTCCAGCAGATCGACGCCCACCACGTGCGAGGCGCCGCGCTGTAGCGCCACCTGGATCCAGCCGCCGGGGGCGGCGCCCAGATCGAGCACGCGCACGCCGGGTTTGAGAAATTTGAATTTGTCGTCAAGCTCGATCAGCTTGAAGGCGGCGCGGGAACGATAGCCTTGCGCGCGGGCGGCGGCCACATAGGGATCGTTGAGCTGCCGCAGCAGCCAGCGTTGCGAGGCGTTGGAGTGCTTGCGCGAATGGCGCAGTTTGACTGCTTCGCCGCGTGCGGGCGGGAGACCGGAGGAAGGAGGCTTCATGCGTGGTAGCGATAGCGATGTACGCGCCCGGAGGAAAGGGCCCCGATGTCGCGGATCATCCGCAGCACCATGCCTTCGCGCAATCCACGGTCGGCCACGATGATGTCTTCGGCGGGCCACAGACGGCGAATTGCTTCGAACACGGCGCAACCCGGTAACACGAAATCGATCCGTTCCGGCCCCACGCACGGGTGGGCGATCAGGCCTTCGCGCCCCAGATCGCGCAGATGTTGCATCGCCGCCAGGGCGTCGTCGTGGGTCAGCAGGTGGCCATCGACCAGCGGACGGCGGTAACGCGGCAGTTTCAGCGCGATGCCGGCGAGGGTGGTGACGGTGCCGCTGGTGCCCAGAAACCGCACCCCGCCCATGCGGATTTCGTGCGAGATGCAATAGACGCGCTCGAATTCTTCCAGTCGGCCCATCACGTCTTCGACCATCAATTCAAATCCGTCGGCGGTGAAAGCGGCGTCGCCCCAGCGTTCGGCCAAAGTGACCACACCCACCGGCAGCGAAACATAGCCGATCAGTTTCGGCGTTGACGCGGGGGCGAGGCGGACCCAGGCGAGTTCGGTGGAACCACCGCCGATATCGAACAGCAAGGCGCGTCTGCCGGCGTCGGCAAGCAAGGGTGAGCAGCTTTCCAGTGCCAGTTCGGCTTCCTCGCGGGTGGAAATGGTCTTGATTTCAAGCCCTGTTTCGTCGCGCACCCGATCGAGGAAGGCGGCGCCGTTGGATGCCCGGCGGCAGGCTTCGGTGGCCACCGCGCGCACGCCGCGCAATTGGCGGCGTTCGATCCGGTCGGCGCAGGCCTTGAGTGCTACCATGGCGCGATCCATCGCCGAGGGCGCGAGTTCGCCCGTGTGGTGCAAACCTTCGCCCAGGCGCACGATGCGGCTGTAGCTGTCGAGGACGCGGAAGCCGTCGCGGGTGGGGGCGCCGATCAGCAGGCGACAATTATTGGTGCCCAGATCGAGCGCGGCAAAAGCCGCGGATTGTGCCCGCGCCGTCTCGCCGTTGCTCCATCCCAACTCGCTCATCGGCTCAACCCTCCAATCTTGTATACAAGGCTGTTTCGGGGGCCTGGGGCAAGTATCTTCTGCGAAAATTTCTGCGGCCAGGTTGCCTGCCAGGTTGCGGGGACGAAAATCGCATGTTAGAAGCCGCTTCCCGTTGGCCCGATAGGGCTTTGCGTTTGGGGGATAGTTTAGCGGTAGAACTCCTGGCTCTGACCCGGGCAGCCTTGGTTCGAATCCAGGTCCCCCAGCCACACAACCAGAAAACGTCGGAATGCCGCCATTGGGCGTGCTCTGGATCGGCGTGGCCCGCCGATCGGTGCATGGCGGGGGGATCCCGGCCGCGTGCGTTTGGCGGTTGTCAAACTGGCCGTTTGGGGAGGCAACCTGTCTTCGGCCGCATCGGATCTTGAATCCGTGCCGGCGCGATCCAACATGGCATTGCGATCAATCTTTAAGGGAAAACGTCATGAAATATAAGCAACTCGGCCGCACGGGGATGTTTGTGTCGGAAATCTGCCTGGGTACCATGACGTTCGGCGGCAATCCCGATGCGCCGTTCTGGCAGGCGATCGGTTCGGTGGGCCAGGCCGACGCGGAAGCGATTGTGGCGCGGGCGTTGGCGGCCGGGGTGAATTTTATCGATACCGCCGATGTTTATTCGCTGGGATACTCCGAGCGGATATTGGGCCAGTCGCTTAAGAATCTGGGGGTTGCGCGCAAGGATGTGGTGATCGCCACCAAGGTGTTTGGCGATGTGGGGCCGGGTCCGAATGATCGCGGCGCTTCGCGCGGGCATATCATGGATTCGGTGCGTGGCAGTCTGGAGCGGTTGCAGACGGATCATATCGATCTTTATCAGATCCATGGCAACGATATCGTGACCCCGATCGACGAAACCTTGCGGGCGCTCGACGATCTGATCAGCGAGGGGCTGGTGCGCTATGTGGGGGTTTCCAATTGGTCGGCGTGGAAGATCGCCAAGGCGTTGGGGATCAGCGAGCGTAAGAATTACGCCCGGTTCGAGACGTTGCAGGCCTATTATTCCATCGCCGGGCGCGATCTGGAACGCGAATTGGTGCCGATGCTAAACGAAGAACGGATGGGGCTGATGGTGTGGTCGCCCTTGGCGGGCGGGTTGCTGTCGGGCAAGTTTGGCCCTGGCGCGCCGACGCCCGAAGGGGCACGCCGAGTCGATTTCGATTTCCCGCCGGTCGATAAGGACCGCGCATGGGCCTGTGTTGCGGTGATGCGCGAGATTGCGGCGGCACATGGGGTGACGGTGGCGCAGGTGGCGTTGGCGTGGCTGCTCGCCAAGAAGCATGTGATGAGTGTGATCATCGGCGCCAAAACCCTGGCGCAGCTCGATGACAATCTGGCGGCAACCACGGTTGTTCTGACGGCCGAGGATCAGGCCAAACTGGATGCGGTGAGCGTGTTGGCGGGTGAATACCCGGGTTGGATGTTGGAGCGGATGGCAATGACGCGCATTCCGGCGGATTTCGTGCCGGTGAAGGCGTAACTCGCGCTTTTCTATCGTAAAAACGGGAACGGGATCGGCGGTTTTTCGCCCGCCATCAGTTCGGCCAGGGCCCGTGCGCTGCCGCACGCATGGGTCCAGCCGAGCGTGCCGTGGCCGGTGTTGAGATGCAGATTACCAAGCCGGCTGCGGCCGATCAACGGCACATTGGCGGGAGTGGCCGGGCGCAAACCGGTCCAGGCGCGGGCCTTGGCGGGATCGCCGACGCCGGGGAAATACTGCATGCAGCGCGCCAGAATGGCGGCCACCCGCACGGGGTTGAGGTGTTTGTCATAGCCGGCCAACTCGGCGGTGCCGGCGGCGCGCACATAGCCGCCCAGACGGGAAAAGACGATCTTTTGCGCCTCGTCGGTGATGCTGGCCTGTGCCGCGCGCGATTCGTCCTCGATGGGCAGGGTGATCGAATAGCCCTTGGCCGGGTAAATCGGCAGGTTGATCCCCAAGGGCAACATCAAGCCGCGCGATTGCGGCCCCAGCGACACCACATAATCATCGGCGGCAAGCCGTTCATAGCCGCCTTCTTCATCGCGCAGCCATACGCCGGTGACGTGGGTTTGATCGGTCTCAAGCCGGTCGATTTCGGCGCCCAGGCGGAATATCACCCCGGCTTGCCGGGCGGCCTGGGTCAGACCTCGGGTGAATAATTTGGCGTCGCCCGAGAAATCCTGTTCGGCCCAGGTGCCGCCGAGGATGGAAATTTGGCTGTGGCGCAGCGCGGGTTCGATGGCACGGGCTTCTTCGGGGCCGACCATCCGTACTTCGCAGCCGTTGGCCTGCATCAATCGCACCGCGTGGGCGGCCGATTTCAGGCCGCTGGCGGTGGAGCAGATTTGCAGAATGCCCCGCATCGCGCGGGCGTATTCCAAGCCCAATTGGCCGGAAAGTTCGATCAGCGAGCTGCGCGAATAAAGCCCCAGCGCCACGTTTGCCGCCGTGTTGCGGGCGGAGCGGTGGGGAAGGCATTCATGCAGGAATTGCAGGCACCAGGCCCATTGGGCGGTGTCCCAGTGGGGACGGAACAACAGCGGCGCATCGGCGCGCAGCAGCCAGGGCAGGATCTTTAGCGGCGCTCCCGGTTGTGCCCAGGGCTCGGCGTGGCTGACCGAAATTTGGCCGCCATTGGCATAGGATGTTTCCGAGGCGGGCAGGGGCCTGCGCTCGATCACGGTGACGTCGAAGCCTTTTTGGCGCAGGTACCAGGCGGTGGCGACTCCCACCACGCCGGCTCCCAGCACGATCACATGCCGCATTTCAATCCGAGTCCCCAAAAACAGCCACGTATGTTGTCTCGCCAATCGACGGCAAGCGCAACTACTTGCTACAATCAGGCATGACCCAGATTCCCGATGACCCGCTTCCCCGTCTGCTTGCCATCATGGCCCGGCTGCGTGCGCCCCAGGGCGGGTGCCCATGGGATTTGGCGCAGAATTACGCCACCATCGCGCCTTATACGATCGAGGAGGCCTATGAAGTGGCCGATGCGATCGCCCGCGAGGATTATGCGGCATTGCCCGATGAATTGGGCGATCTGCTGTTGCAGGTGGTCTATCATGCGCGCATGGCCGAGGAAGAGGGGCGTTTTGGCTTTGACGACGTGGCCCGGGCGATCGGCGACAAAATGATTCGCCGTCATCCGCATGTGTTTGGCGACGAGGAACAACGCAGCGCCGCCGCGCAGACGATCGCCTGGGAGGCGCAAAAATCCCGCGAGCGTGCCGCCCGTGCCGAACATGGGGTGTTGGCGGGCGTGCCGGTGGGGATGCCGGCGTTGACGCGCGCCTATAAGCTTACCGCGCGCGCGGCGCGGGTGGGGTTCGATTGGGTCAATGCCGAGCAGGTGTTGGACAAATTGGCCGAGGAAACAGCGGAATTGCGGGCGGAATTGCCGCGGGCCGACCCGGAACGTCTGGCCGACGAGTTGGGCGACATGCTGTTTGTAATGGCCAATCTGGCGCGCAAGCTGAAATTGGACCCCGAAGCTGTGCTGCGGCAGGCCAATGATAAATTTGCCCGGCGTTTCGGCGGGGTTGAGGCGTTGTTGGCCGCGGAAGGCCGCACGCCGGCCGAATCGAGTCTCGACGAGATGGAAGCGGCGTGGCAGCAGGTGAAAATTCAGGAACGGCAAGCTCCTGGAAAATAGGTGTTGTTATTCCGGCTTGTTTTTCAGCAGGTCGCGGATTTCGGTCAGCAAGACCTCGGTATGGGTGGGGGCGGCGGCAACCACATTGTGGATGCGCAGGCGGGTCAGCAGCTTGATCACCCAGAAAATGGCGAAGGCCACGATCAGGAAATTTATCACCTCGTTGAGGAATATGCCGAAATTGACGGTGACGGCACCCGCCGCCTTGGCCGCGGCCAGGGTTGGTGCGTGCGGACCCTTGAGGGTGACGAACAGGTTGGTGAAATCGACCCCGCCAACCAGCAGGCCGATCACGGGAGTGAAAATATCCTTTACCAGGCTGCCGACGATGCCGGTGAACGCGGCGCCGATGATGATGCCGACCGCAAGATCGACCACGCTGCCGCGCAGAATAAACGCGCGAAATTCCGATACCCAACCGGGTGTTGGCAGTTTCGGTAATGCGGACGACATGTCTTCTCCTTGGCCATTCTGTTGATCGAGCAAGCAGGTCCGCCCGCGTGGCGCAAGCGGGCGGCGCCTTGCCTATGCTAATGGCCTACCACATAGGCCTTGAGGCTATCAACTTCGATGGTCTGGTCTTCGATCACCCGTTTCACCACGTCGCCGATGCTGACGATGCCCACCAGTTCGCCGCGGTCCATCACGGGCAA
>JAJZHU010000356.1 GCA_021798375.1 Pseudomonadota bacterium
TTTCTCTCTCTGATTCGCTCCTTTCGGGAAAGAACGAGATCGTTGATGCTCTTTATCGCCGTGGCGCTAAGTTTTGCCGCGTCGTCTTATGAAGTTTATCACAATGCGCCGGCCGCGTTCTATCTGATGCAGAATCGAGCCTGGGAGTTATTGCTTGGTTCAGTATTGGCGATCGGCGGGATTCCTAAAATAGCCAATAAACGAATGCTTGAGATGCTTGGCATTGCGGGTCTCGGGTTGATAGTGGGCAGCATCGTTATGCTCAGCAAGAAATCCACTTTTCCTGGTCCCGGTGCTTTGGCCCCCTGTCTGGGCGCGGTTCTGATATTATATTCCGGCGCGACCCATCAAACCTTGATTTCGCGACTGCTTTCGGTGCGGCCTCTGCGGTTTATTGGTCTTGTTTCCTATTCATTATATCTATGGCATTGGCCGATTTGGGTCTTTGTCACACATTATTTCGTGCCCAGCGGAATTTCGACGGTAATGCTTCTCGCGATTTCGTTTGCGGTGGCGGTTATTTCCTGGCGCTTTATTGAACGGCCATTCCGTGCAAAACCGTTTCTTCTCGGTCCTCGGGGCACGGTGGGCGTTGCCGGCGCGGTAATGGCTTTGATGTCGGTGCTTGCTTTCATAAGCGTGCCGCTCAATCATAGATTGTGGCACTATACCGCCGACGCAACCAATATTCTTTCTTATATGGATTACAAGCCAACCAAGATGCGTAGGGGAACCTGTTTTCTTGAAACCGCGTCGGATAGTTTCGAGACATTTAATATTTCAACGTGCCTGCACATCAGCCCGACCCAAAAAAATTATTTGCTGATAGGAGACAGTCACGCCGCGGACCTTTGGTACGGTCTGTCCACGGTTAATCCGACCATCAATTTTTTGCAGGCCACCGCCTCCGGCTGCCGGCCGATCATGGGTATAAAAGGCAGGCGGTCATGCGGCGATCTAATGAAATATATGTTCAATGATTTCATACCGCAGCATCATTTGTACGGCATTATTTTGTCTGCCGATTGGGCGACGCGCGAGGTCGATGGGGCGATAAAAACGGCGCAGGCAGTTGCGCCCTATGCAACTCATGTCATCATCCTGGGCAACAGCCCGGTTTACGATCAGCCTTTGCCGCAAATTTTGGCGCGTAGTATGCTCAAGCATGAACCCAGCATGGTAGCCTACCATGTCGAAAAAAAGCAGCAAATCACAGACCGGGATTTCTCTGATCGCATTATCGGCTCTGGGATCAGGTATATTTCCGTTTTTTCGGTCGTGTGCCCCAACTCGCATTGCACAACCGTATCAAGCAGTGACGTTCCAATTTTCTTTGACACGAACCATTTTACCGCGTCAGGATCGATTCTCGTGGCGAAGAAAATCGATCTTTCTTTTCCACCATAAAGCATGATCGCAGCAGGTTGCATAACACGGCGGCCTTCCCGCTTTGCAAAGCCTGTTGATTTCATTCATGTTGTTTTCAGACGAGTACTAATCGCCCCCCGTTTGCGCCAGCCGGAACGCCGCCGCCGGATAGACCCCCAAAATCTTCACCTCATGCGAAAAGAACGAAAGTTCCTCCAACGCCCGGCGCAATTCGGGTTGTTCGGGGTGGCCGTCCACGTCGCACAGGAACTGCGTGGCGGTGAATTGGCCTTTGACCATATAGCTCTCCAACCTTGTCATATTCACGCCATTGGTGGCAAAGCCGCCGAGGGCCTTATACAAAGCGGCGGGAACGTTGCGGACGCGGAACACGAAGGTGGTCATCAATCCGGGCATATCCACCGGCGGCACGCGCGGTTTGGCGGCGGCGACGTAAAAGCGGGTGGTGTTGTGGCTTTCGTCCTCGACATTGCGCCGCAGAATTTCCAGCCCATACATCTCGCCGGCCAACTCCGAGGCGATGGCCGCGTCTTCGGGGCGTTTCCAATCGGCCACCAGATGGGCCGATCCCGCCGTGTCGTTTTCCACCACCGGGATCACACCCAATTCGCGCACCAATCCGCGCACCTGGCCCAGGGCGACGGGGTGGGAATGGATGCGGGTGATCTGTTCGATTTTTGTGCCCGGCACCACAAGCAGGCAATGTTCCACCCGTTGAAAATGTTCGGCGACGATGGAAAGCCCGCTTTCGGGCAGCAGGGCGTGAATATCGGGCACCCGTCCGGCCAGCGAGTTTTCGCACGCCAGCATCCCCAGATCGGCGCGGCCGGTTTTCACCGCCTCGATGGCGTCGGCAAAGGTTTCGCACGGCAGCGATTGCGCCGTGGGATCATAGCTGCGGCAAGCCGATTCGGAATAAGCGGCGCGGTGGCCCTGGAAAGCGATGATGGTCATGATGCCTCGATGATGCTGCGGGCGCGTTCTAGATCTTCCGGCGTATCCACGCCAAACGGCGCGTGATCGGCCTGGGTGCAGGCGATGCGCATCCCTGCTTCCAGGGCGCGCAATTGTTCCAATTTCTCGCGTTGTTCCAACACGCCTTCGGGCAGCGCCACGAACCGCGACAACGCGCTGCGCCGCCAGGCGTAGATGCCGATATGGTGCCACAGCGGGCCGTCGCCCCATGGCACCGCCTGGCGTGAAAAATACAGCGCCGGGGCCACGCGCGCGCCGCCTGCAAAACCGCACACCGCTTTCACCACCGAACTGGCGGTGGCTTCCGCGGCGCTGGTGATCGGGGCGACCAGGGTGGCGAGATCGTAAGAAATGTCCGCCAGCGGGGCCAGCACATCGGCAAGCATTCCGGGCGGCAGCGTGGGCAGATCGCCTTG
>JAJZHU010000047.1 GCA_021798375.1 Pseudomonadota bacterium
CTCTATCCATCTGAGCTACGGGTCCTGCGCCGCCTCTATATGATGAAAACCTGGCGCTGGAAAGCCCGCTTTATCGCTTGTTATTGGATTGGCACCATAATATTCACGCCGGGGAGGGGGTGGACCCAGCGCGCTTCTTCCGTGGCTTGGATGGTGGAGCCGGGGACAAAGCCGTCGCCGCGGAAACCGTCGGCGTTCAGCTCGGAAAACAAATGGGGGCGGATGCTGGTTTCAGAGATGGAACTGTCGGCGAGTTGTTCGATCTCGTGGGGGACCGGCGCCGGGGTATAGACCGGAGCGGCGGCGGCCAACATGACCAGCAAAAAGGGAGCGGCCAGCCAACGTTGGAGGGCATTTTGCTTTTTCATGAAATCCATAGTGATGGATTATATCCATGTTATTCAAGCAAAATCGTGATCTGGCGCGAAAAGTGATTGTTGTATCGGATTGTTTCTGAATTGAAGCGGAAATTACACGGATAGATTGAGCAGACTGCCACGCGGCAATATTTGCCCAGGATTTACCTGAGGGGATGCTTGCGGTGCGGCTTGCTGCGTGCTGCCGCTGCCAGAGGGGCGGCTGCTGGGTGCCATCCGCGCATCGCGGATGGATGTGACCCTGCTGCCGTTGACACCGGGCATATTGCCTGGGCCGGTTAGGTTGGCGCTTGAAAACGCCGCAAGAGAACCTGTGCTGATCATGTGGAGAACTTTACGGCGCATTTCTTACCAATCCTTTAACGGGACTGGCTAAGAATTGGTTAATTTTTTAGAAAAGTCAACAAATAGTTAATTCTTTTGATTCTTGTCTCGCTATTTGATACTGACGGTTGGGTTGGCGGCGGTGGTGCCATGGGCCTTTGCGCCAGCCACGGGACCATAGGATGCCAAGGCGCGCGACATGTCGTCGGACAGCAATTGTCCGCCTGATTTTGGTTGGTTGATCTGCCCGGCGGATAGCCCGTTCGATGCCAGATGCGAGGCGAAGCTGTTGTTGCCGCTGCCGGATTGTTGGTTTCGGATCTGTTGTTGCCCCCAAGCCGAGCTGATGCCGCTGCTGTTCATGTCCATCTCCTTTCGTTGTTGCGTGGACGTGAGGGATGCCGCAAGTTGCGTGCCAGATAAAAACGCAATGAAATCAAAGGAAATTCAGGGCGACCTGGGCAGATTTTGCCCGGCGCGGCTTGCCTGATATAGAATGAATTGCTTAGCCGAAGGAATTTTGATCATCGTGTCGTCTTCCGCTCCTGTTTTTGTTACCGGCGCCACCGGTTTTGTGGGTTCGGCGGTGGCGCGGGCCTTGTTGGCGCGTGGCCAGACGTTGCGGCTGTTGGTGCGACGCGGATCCGATCGCAGCAATCTGGCCGGTCTGGACGCGGAATTGGTCGAGGGCGATTTGCGCGATGCGGCTTCGCTGGCGCGGGCCGTCCGCGGTTGCGCCGGGTTGTTTCATGTCGCGGCCGATTATCGTTTGTGGGTACCGGATCCCGAACGCATGATGCAGGCCAATGTGGCCGGCACGCGGGATTTGATGCGGGCGGCGCAGCGGGCGGGGGTGCAGCGCATTGTTTATTGCAGCTCGGTGGCGGCTTTGGGGCAGATTGGCGATGGCACGCCCGCCGACGAAAACACGCCGAACGATCCGGCCAAGATCGTGGGTGTTTACAAGAAATCGAAATATCTGGCCGAGCAGGCGGTGCTGGATCTGGTGCGCACCGAGGAATTGCCGGCGGTGATCGTTAATCCTTCCACCCCGGTGGGGCCGCGCGACATCAAGCCCACTCCCACCGGCAAAACCATCCGCGATGCGGCGTTGGGCAAGATGCCGGCCTATATCGATACCGGATTGAATATTGTGCATGTTGATGACGTGGCGGCGGGGCATTTGTTGGCCTATGATCATGGCCGGGTGGGCGAGCGTTATATATTGGGAGGCGAGGATTTTTTGCTGCGCGATTTGTTGCGTTTGATCGCCGAGGTTTCCGGGCAACGGCCGCCGCTGTGCGCCTTGCCCATCCCCGCCTTGTGGCCTTTGGCGGTGGGATGCGAGTGGGCGGCGCGGGCGTTTGGCATCGATCCGTTGGTCACGCGCGAGATGTTGATGATGGCACGCAAGAAGATGTTTTTTTCGTCGGCCAAGGCCCGTGCCGAATTGGGTTACCTGCCGCGTCCGGCGCGCGCGGCGATTGAAGACGCGGTGGCCTGGTTTGGTGCGCACGGAAAGAACGCCGTATGATGCTTGTCACGCTGTCGCTGATCATTTGGCTGTATTTGCTGTTCGGGCACGGGTATTTTTGGCAGGAAGGTCCGTATTTGCCAAAATCCAATCCCAAGGATCCGTTGCCCGTAACCATCGTGGTGCCCGCGCGCGACGAGGCCGAGACGATCGATGCCGTGTTGCGATCCTTGTTGGCGCAGGATTATGCGGGGCCGTTTCGCGTGGTGTTGGTGGATGACAACAGCAGCGACGGCACCGGCGATATTGCCCGCAAGATCGATGATGCGCGCCTTGCGATCATCAGCGGCGCCGAGCGGCCGGAAGGTTGGAGCGGCAAGTTGTGGGCGGTTTCGCAGGGCGTTGCGGTGGCCGAAACGCCGTTGATTTTGCTGACCGATGCCGACATCACGCACGATCCGGGGCATTTGGCGAGTCTGGTCGCGGCCATCGAGACCGATCGCCGCGATCTGGTTTCGGAAATGGTGCAGTTGAACTGCGACAGCGATGCCGAAAAATTGCTTGTGCCGGCTTTTGTTTATTTCTTCCAGATGCTTTATCCGTTCGCGTGGGTGAATGATGGCGGGATGCGTACGGCGGCGGCGGCGGGTGGCACGATTTTGTTGCGGCGTTCGGCGCTGGATCGTATCGGCGGAATCGAGGCGGTGCGCGGCGCCTTGATCGACGATGTGGCGCTGGCGCGGGCGGTGAAGCGGGGCGGGCGGATTTATCTGGGGCATAGCAAATTGGCGGCATCAAAGCGTCCTTATCCCCATCCGCGCGATATTTGGCGCATGATCGAACGCACTGCCTATGTACAGTTGGGTTATTCGCCGCTCCGGCTGGTGGGTTGCGTGTTGGGGTTGGCGTTGGTGTGGTTCGTGCCGCCGCTGGCGCTTTTGTTCGGTGATGACAGGTCGCGCGTGCTGGGCGCGCTCACCTGTTTGGCATTTTGTATTTCTTACATGCCCACACTACATCGTTTCCGCTTACCGTTTTGGTATGCCGGGCTGTTGCCGGTGATTGCCGCTTTTTACATGGGGGCGACCATTTCCTCGGCGATGCGTCATCACAAAGGCGAGGGCGTCGCCTGGAAAAATCGCGCCTATCGTGAGGTGCAATGAGCGAAAATATCGAGATCTGGTCGGGCAAGGATCGCGCCGACGAGAATTTCCCGGTGGGATCGCACCTGATCCGCGCCGATTTGCGCGTGCATGTTCACGCCTATTACCGTTTTGCCCGCACCGCGGATGATATCGGCGATAGCCCGGATCTGACAGCCGACGAAAAAATTTCCCGGCTCGATGTGATGGAATCCGTGCTGTTGGGGCACAGCGACACGGGATCGCCCAGTGCGTTGGGGTTGCGTTCAACGTTGGCGGCAACGGGGCTCGATGCGTCGGTCGGCACGGATTTGCTCAAGGCGTTTCGTCGGGATGCGGTGAAAAACCGTTATCAGAACTGGCAAGAATTATACGATTACTGCCGTTACTCGGCCATGCCGGTGGGGCGTTTGTTGTTGGGGTTGCACGGTGAATCGGATGCCACGCACCCGCCTTCGGATGCGCTATGTGTTTCGTTGCAGGTGTTGAATCATCTGCAGGATTGCAAAGACGATCTGGCGACGTTGGATCGTTGTTATCTGCCGCTGGATGTTTTGGAATCGGAAGGCGCCAGGGTGGAGGAATTGCACGTCCATCGCACTTTTCCGCCGATGCGCCGGGTGTTCGATCATCTGCTGGATAAGGTCGATGAATTGAACGAGCAGGCGCGGCTGTTGCCCGGCCTGGTGCGCGATCGGCGCATGCGGCTGGAAGCCGCCATTGTGGTGGGTCTTGCCTTGCGCCTGGCCAAACGGTTGCGTCATGGCGATCCGATCGCGGGCCGGGTGAAATTGACCAAATCCGATGTTTTGCAAGCAGGCTTTACCGCATTGAGATATCTTCCATGACCGCGCTTTTCGCCTCCCAAGCCGACCTTGATGCCGTTGAGGTGATCGTGCGCCGTGCCGGCACGTCATTTTATCATGGCATGCGTATTTTGCCGGCCGATCGCCGCGCGGCGATGTATGCGATTTATGCATTTTGCCGTCTGGTCGATGATGTGGCCGACGAGCCCGCGCCGATCGAGCAAAAACATCGTGAATTGGCGCAATGGCGCGATCGTATCGAAGGCATTTACCTGGGCCGTGCCGACGATGCGGTGACGCGCGTGCTGTTGCTGGCGGTGCAGAAATTCGATCTGCGCCGTGATGATTTCATGGCCGTGATCGACGGGATGCAGACCGACGCCGATGTGGTGGTGGTGGCGCCCAGCATGGCCGAGTTGGATCTTTATTGCGATCAGGTTGCCTCGGCGGTGGGGCGTCTGTCGGTGCGGGCGTTCGGCGATGTTTCCAAACGCGCCGATGAGGTTGCCTATCATCTCGGCCGGGCCTTGCAATTTACCAATATTCTGCGCGATCTGGCCGAAGACGCCGAGCGCGGACGGCTGTATTTGCCGGCGGAATTGCTCAACCGCCATCAGATTCGCCGCGATCCCAAGGCCGCTCTGGCCTCGCCCAATCTGCCCAAGGCATGTCAGGATCTGGCCGCCGAAGCCAAGGCGCATTTCCGCGGCGCGCTAATCGCCATGCAGGGCTGCGACCGCAAGGCAATGCGTCCGGCGCGGATGATGGGCGAAACCTATGGCGCGTTGTTGGATCGCCTGATCGCGTCGGGGTTCAAGGATCCATCAAAGCGCGTGTCGCTTTCCAAATGGCAGAAGATTTGGATCGCGTTGAAATATGCGGTGTAAAAAAGGAAGAAAAAACTTTTGATTATAATGGGTTGATATATATCGAGCGGAATTCCAGGCAAATCGTATGTTGCATTCTTCTATACAATATTGTATAGAATTTTTGCATACAGACGCCGGTTTTACAAAGGGCCAACCTCATGCCTCGCGGCCAGACCCCGCAAGCGGTTTCCATCAACATCCGCGCCAAGCCGCGGCAGCGTGATCTGATCGACCAGGCCGCCGCCCGCCAAGGCCGCAGTCGTTCTGATTTCATGCTCGAAGCAGCCTGCCGGGAGGCCGAGGATTTCCTGCTCGATCAGGCGTTTTTTACTGTCGATGCCGGCACTTTCGCCAAATTCCAGGCGTTGCTCGATAATCCCTTGCCGCCCACCGATAGGCTGCGCCGCCTGCTCAAGACTCAGGCGCCCTGGGAGGCATGACCGTCCCCAAGCTGGCCGCGCCGACGCCGATCACCGCGGGCCATTTGCGAACGGAGTTTGATTGTGGCGAGCCGTCGCTGAACGACTGGCTCCGCAAACGCGCGCTTAAGAATCAGGCGTCCGGCGCCTCGCGCTGCTTCGTGCTTTGTGCCGGTGATGAAGTTATCGGCTATTACAGCCTGTCGGCCGGCGCGATCAGCCTCGACGCCGCCCCGAATGCGATGCGCCGGAATATGCCAAACCCGCTGCCGGTGCTGCTGCTTGGCAGGCTCGCAGTCGATCGGCGCCACTACAACCAGGGCCTCGGCCGCGCGCTGCTGCGCGATGCGATGTTACGGGCGGTCGGCGTCGCGGGGGCGGCCGGGGTGGTGGCGATACTGGTCCACGCGCTTTCCGAGCCCGCCAAGCGGTTCTATGCTGCGTGCGGCTTTGTCGAATCGCCGTTGCAACCGATGACGTTGCTGATGACGATCGCGACGATCCGGTTGATCCTGGCGGAGGCGGAGTGAGAAACGTTCATATCATCGGCGCCGGTCTCGCCGGGCTTGCCGCGGCGCTGGAGTTCGCCAACGCCGGCTATCGCGTGCGGCTTTACGAGGCCGGGCCGCAGGCGGGCGGGCGCTGCCGGTCTTATTTCGATCCTGTGCTGGGATGTCTGGTTGATAACGGCAATCATTTGTTGCTGTCGGGCAATCACGCGGCGATGCGTTTTCTCGATCAGGTGGGCGGACGGGCGCAACTCGCAGGTCCGGGCACGCCGGAATTTCCTTTTCGTGATCTGAAAACAAACGAATCCTGGGTGGTGCGGCCAAATTTGGGACGCATTCCCTGGTGGTTGTTCGCGCGCGGTCGCAAAGTGCCGGGGGCCAGTCTGGCCGAGTTTCTGCCGCTGCTTTCGATGCATCGCGCTCCCGCCGGGGCGACCGTGGCCGAATGGCTAAAGCCGGGCGAGTTGCGCCGCCGTTTGCTCGATCCGTTGGCGATCGCGGCGCTCAACACCATGCCGGAGGTGGGCAGCGCGCGGTTGCTGGGCGCCGTGGTGCATGAAACCCTGGCGCAGGGCGGGGCGGCGTGCATTCCGCTGTGGCCGCATCATGGTTTGTCGGCGGCCTTTATCGATCTTGCATTGGCGCGGCTGAAATTGCAGGGCGCGCGGATTTTCTTCGCCTCCCGCATTGCCGCGGTAACGGTCGAGGCGGGGCGTGTGGTTTCGCTGGCGGGGCCGAAGGGCGCGATTGCGATCGAGTCTGGCGAACTGGTGGTGATGGCGGCAACCGCTCCCGTGGCGGCGAGCCTGTTGCCCGGGTTGGTGGTGCCCGATCAATATGAGGCGATTTTGAACATCCATTACCGCGCCGAGGCCCCATCGGGTTTCGTCGGCTTGATCAACAGCACGGCGGAATGGGTGTTTGCCAAGCAGGGCCATGTGTCGGTGACGATCAGCGCGGGTAATCGTTATGTCGATGAAGATCCCGCGCAGCTTGCCACCCGCGTGTGGCCGGAGGTTTGCGCGGCGTTGGAATTTGGCGCCCGCCCCATGCCGGAATGGCGGGTGGTGAAGGAAAAGCGCGCCACTTTCGCCGCCACCCCGGCGCAGGAAGCCAGGCGGCCCGGCGCTGATCTGGGAATTGCGAACCTGGCCTTGGCGGGGGATTACACCGCCACGGGCTTGCCCGCGACCATCGAAGGTGCGATCAGATCGGGTTGCACCGCCGCCAATTTACTGCTTCTCGCCGCCCGGAAATTTTCATGACGCTTGATTGCTCCATCGCTCGCGCTTCCAGCGCGTTGAAATCATTGCAAAAGCCCGATGGGCATTTCGTGTTCGAGCTTGAGGCCGACGCGACAATTCCGGCCGAATATGTGCTGCTGGAACATTTTCTGGACCGCATCGACGAAGATCTGGAGCGCAAAATCGGCGTCTATCTGCGCCGGATTCAGGGTACGCATGGCGGCTGGCCGTTGTTTCATGCCGGCAAATTCGATCTATCGGCCAGCGTGAAGGCCTATTTCGCGCTGAAGATGCTGGGCGACGACATCGAGGCGCCGCATATGCGCCGCGCCCGCGAGGCGATCTTGGCGGCGGGCGGCGCCGAGCGCGCCAATGTGTTCACGCGCGCCCAGTTGGCATTGTATGGCGAGGTGCCCTGGCGCGGCGTGCCGGTGATGCCGGTCGAGTTGATGGTGGTGCCGCGCTGGTTCCCCATCACTGTGTGGAAGGTGTCTTATTGGTCGCGCACGGTGATCGCGCCTTTGTTGGTTTTGATGGCCAAAAAGCCGCGGGCGCGCAATCCGCGCGGCGTGCATGTACCGGAATTATTCACGCAGCCGGTGGACCGGATCATGGATTGGATTCGTGGTCCGTATCGCAGTTGGTGGGGATATTTCTTCAAGGCGCTCGATTCGGTATTGCGGGTGGTGGAGCCGCATTTTCCGCGTAGGTTGCGCGAGCGTTCGATTGCCAAAGCCGTGGAATTTATCACCGAGCGTTTGAACGGTGATGATGGTTTGGGGGCGATTTATCCGGCCATGGCCAATGCGGTGATGATGTATGATACGCTGGGATTTGCCCATGATCATCCCAATTCCGCCATTGCCTGGGCGGCGGTGCGCAAATTATTGGTGATCCGTGAAGGCGAGGCCTATTGCCAGCCGTGTCTCTCGCCGATTTGGGATACCGGATTGGTGGGGCACGCATTGGCGGAAACCGACGGGGCGCTGTCGGCGGAAGTAAAGGCCGCGTGCGATTGGTTGCTTACCAAGGAAATCACCGATACGCGCGGCGATTGGGCGGTGGAATGTCCCGATGCGCCGATCGGCGGCTGGGCGTTTCAATATGAAAACGATCATTACCCCGATGTGGACGATACGGCGGTGGTGGCGATGTTATTGGCGCGCCAGGGTGATCCGAAATATGATGCGCCGATCAAGCGGGCGCGCGATTGGATCGTGGCGATGCAAAGCCGCAATGGCGGTTGGGGCGCGTTCGATGCCAACAACGACCGTGAATTTCTCAATCATATTCCGTTTGCCGATCACGGCGCGTTGCTCGATCCGCCCACGGTGGACGTAACGGCGCGCTGCGTTTCGTTCCTGGCGCAGATTGGGGAAAAACTGGATTCGCCGGTGATGGCGCGGGCGATGGATTATTTGCGGCGCGAGCAAGAAGCCGATGGCAGTTGGTTTGGCCGCTGGGGCACGAATTATATTTACGGCACCTGGTCCACGTTGTGCGCGTTGAACGCGGTGGGGCTTTCGCATGATGATCCGGCAATTGTGCGTGCCGTGGCATGGCTGGTTGCCAAACAGCGCGGCGATGGCGGTTGGGGCGAGGATTGCGAAACCTATTACGCCGGCACCGAACACGGGGCTTATGTGGAAAGCACGCCTTCGCAAACTGCCTGGGCGGTGCTGGGTTTGATGGCGGCGGGGCAACAGAAATCCGATGCGGTGCGGCGTGGCGTGGCTTATTTGATGGCATCGCAAAAACACGATGGCACCTGGGACGAAGAGCCATATACGGCTGTAGGGTTTCCGCGCGTGTTTTATCTGCGTTACCATGGCTATAAACTTTTCTTTCCGCTGCTGGCGCTTAGCCGGTTTGCAAATATGACGCGCAGCAACGAAGGCCGCGTTGCATGGGGGTTTTAATGCCGTTTGAATGTAGGGAGCATTGCCAATGAACCCCGTCGGTTTTGTGGTTGGCCTGAAAGCCGAAGCGAATATGGTGCGCGATCTTGGCCCCGTGGCGATCGGCGGCGAGGAGGCGGCGCGCAGCCTGGTTGGCCGCGTCGGCGCATTGATCAGTTTTGGTCTGGCCGGCGGCTTGCACCCGCGTTTGCTGCCGGGCTATTTGTTGATCCCGCGGGCGGTGCGGATCGGGCGCGAAAGTTTCGATTGCGATCCGAAATTGGTCGAGGCCTTCGGCGGTTCCACCTGTGATTCGTTGCTGGCGGTGGATAAGGTGGTGGCTTCGCGTTCGCGCAAGGCGAGCCTGTATCAAATCAGCCAATCGGCGGGCGTCGATATGGAAAGCGGCGGGGTGGTGAAGGTAGCGCGCGAGCATAATCTGCCGTTTGCCGTGGTGCGCGCGGTGTGCGATCCGCATGACCGCAGCCTGCCGCCGGTGGCGCAACATGCGCTCGATGCGGCGGGGCAGATCAGGTATAAATTCATCCTGAAATCGCTGGCGGTGCATCCGTGGGAGATTGCCGATCTGTTCAAACTGGCCCGCGATGCGCACAAGGCGCGCCAGGGGTTGGAAAAGGCGCTGGAGCAATGGCGCAAGCGTTGCGAGCGCGTATGTCGGGATTAATTGCGCGCAACGAAGATTTGCCAGCACTGCTGGAATGTGCCGGCGAGTTCGGCGCCGAGGTGAATAGTTTCGTTCCCTTCATCTATTATCTGCATCAAACCGGACAGATGCAGGGGCGGCGGATCCTTACCTATCGCGGCATGAAGCCGTTTTATTATTTCCTGCGCGACGATCAGATCGTGGAAAAAGCCGATCCGCGCGGTTGGGTTTCGCCCGAAAAACGGCCGTTGTGGTTGCCTAATCGAAACGATCATTTTCCGCATAAAACGGCCCGCGAGATTTTTCCGGATTATCGCCGGCATTATGCCACCGATTTTGGTTTCAATAAGCCGATACTCACGATTCACAATAAATACAGCTCGGGCTTTCTGGTGCCGCCGCTGAATTATTTTCCGCTCGACCGGCTGGATGAATTATTCGCAATTTACAAGCATCGCTATCAGATCGTGTTTCTGCCCAGCAGCGCGGGGTCTTTGCAGGATCGCGGTTTTTCGCCGGATCATCAAAAAGACAAGCGGCTCGACGAGGCCTCGGTGTTGCGTGGGCATCCCGAGGTGGTCGATTTTCACGATTTATTGGCCCATCACGATGTTTCCTACAACGAACTGAAATTGCGTCTTTATGCTTCCACCCGGCTGTTTTTCACCGTCCAGGGCGGCAACGCGCATTTGTGTTCGTTGTTTGGCGGCTCGCTGGTGGTGATTTTGCACCGCGCCGGGCAGGAGACCAAATTCAGCTATGCGCACGGGCATTTTCAATACGCGGCCGATCCGGCGCCGATTTATCTGATCGCGTCCAGCGTGGCGGATTTCATGGTGGCGGCCACGGCGGTGGAAGATGTGGTGTGGGCCGAGGATCGCGTTTTGCTTGGCCCCCAGGGCGACGCGTTGCGGCGGCGCTTTACCGAACAACGCTTCGGATAGATTTCGCTTTTATTTTGCAGCCAATTTGTTAGGCTGGCCGGAACGTTCCAATAAAAACAGAGGTTCGATCATGGCCATCCAACAACCGGTTACCGAAGACGCGTTTCTTGCCACCCGCACGGAATTTTTCCATGGCTTCATCAAATTCGCCACCTGCGCCATCGCGGTGGTGCTGGTTATTGTGGCGTTGATGGGGATTTTCTTAACCTAAACCGTCTTCGATCAGCTTGCGCAACGCCCTGGGGTAGAGCAAATGCTCTTGCGCCAGCACGCGCGCGGCGAGGGTGTTTTCATCGTCTTCGGGCAACACCGGCACGCTGGCCTGATCGATGATCGGGCCTTCGTCCATGCCCTCGGTGACCAGATGCACCGTGCATCCGTGCGTTGCAACGCCTGCGGCCAGAGCGCGGGCGTGGGTATCCACGCCGGGGAAATTGGGCAACAGGCTGGGATGGATGTTCAGCATCCTGCCCCGCCAGGCCTGCACCAAAAACGGGGTCAACAGCCGCATATAGCCCGCCAGGCAGACGATATCGATGCGGTGCTCCAGCAGCACGCGATGGATCGCCGCTTCGTGGGCGGCGCGGTCGCGCCCGTAGGGTTTGTGATCGATGGCGACGGCGTCAACGCCCTCGGCACGCGCCACATCCAGCCCCGCGGCGTCCGGGCGGTTGGACAGCACCAGCACGATTTCGACCGGATAGGCGGGCTCTTT
>JAJZHU010000048.1 GCA_021798375.1 Pseudomonadota bacterium
GCGCGAAGATCTTTCCAAAGCTGTCGATGCACTGCGCAAAGTACGTGTGATGGGCGCTACCACCATGGTCGGATCGATCCTGAACGGACTTTCCTTGCTGGGCTTTGGGCAACCACGGTCGGATTTTTATCACGGCACCGGCGCCATCCCGCGTGAGGAGATCGACCGGCTTTTGAAAGAGAAGGGTCTGCCGCAATGGCGGGTCGGCGGTGTGGTCTATGGCGATGACGAAGAGACCGCGATGAAGCTGAGAAAAATCAAGGCTGAATTTGAGAAGACATCACCCGCGCAAATCCTGATCGAGGAAGGATCGACGCGGCCTTCGTGGGGGGAAGGCGATCTTGCCAGCGCCACCGGGCAACTTAGCCTGGGGGCATTCAAGATTCTCAATTACATCGGCGGTGGCGGTGTGATGTGGCATATGCCTGTGTCGGCCATGAAAGGCGCCTACGTCGAAGAGCTTTGTACGATTTCCGAAAATGTGCTGCGCCGTTATGGGTTTGATTATTTGTCGATGAATTGGTGCCATGACCGGGATATGCATCAAACGACGGGAATTTTCTTCGATCACTCTGACCCGCAACAGGTGAAGACCGCCTATGATTGCTATGACGCCCTGATGCAGGAAACATCAAAGGCGGGATACGGCAATTATCGTGTCTCGGTTCATTACATGGATAAGGCGGCCGAGTTGTTTGGGCCCGAGTTGAGAAATTTCAACCGGGCGATCAAACGCGCGATCGATCCGCATGGCATATTGGCACCGGGGAAATCGGGTATCTACATCTGATCCGGTTCCTGCCAGACGTGAGGGCAAGCGTGGCGGCGGCCACGCCGTGACATGTTTCAAACTTGTCTGCAACACATTAGCAACAGTTCATGGATATTCCATCTTCTTTCGCGCCAAAGATTAAAGATATGTCAGAACTCGCTTGACGGCACATAGTAATATGGTCATACAATCTGCTGGTCATTTGGCATGATCTTAACTGTAAATCACATCATGCGCGTGTAATTGGCTCTCAAAAATGAAGGCGCTGGGGCAACGAACGAGCCTCAAGGAGCCAATTACAAGCGAATCCAGGAGGGAACAGATGTATAAAAGTCAATTTCGGACAAAAATTGCCGGTTGCAGCCTGATTGCGCTTTGCACGGCTTTGCCGCCGGTCTGTGCGGCATGGGCCGCACCGCCAACATCGGGGGTGCTCCAAGAAGTCGTTATTACCGCGGAAAAACGCACGGAAAATGTACAAAAAGCGGCAATTGCGGTCGATGTGCTCAGGCCGCAGGATCTGCGGAAGGCAGGTGTCACCAACGTTCTGCAATTGCAAGACGTGCTTCCGGCGGTGAAAATCGTCACTGCCGCGGTGAACAACTTCTCGATTCGCGGTTTAGGCACCGCGGTCAACACCTCGCAGGCCGATAGCGCCGTGGCGCTGAGCGTGGATGGCATCTATCTCTCCCACCCCAATGGCCTGTCGCCCGTGATGTATGATATGGCCCGCGTCGAAGTGGTGCTGGGCCCGCAGGGCACTCTCTATGGCCGCAACTCCAACGCCGGCGTGATCAACTTCATCACCAACGATCCCGTGTTCAAATACGGCGGCCACGCCCAGGTCGGCTTTGGCAATTATGGCGCGGTGACAAGTGACTCGGCGATTAATATCCCGCTTTCGGATGTGTTGGCGGTGCGCATCGCCGAAGGCTCCGAACGCCACAACGCCTACGACAGCGACGGGCAAAACAGCAAAGACGCCGTCGGCGGGCGCATGAAAATTCTCTACAAGCCCAACAGCGATTTCGATGCCCTGCTTTCTGTCGATGCGATTCACAGCCTGTGGCATTGGGATCCGTACGATGGCGTCTGCCCGCCGGGGAGTTTTAACGTGGCTTGCGGTGCGGGGCGCAAGCCCAATTGGAGCGGCTTCTCGCCCGGCCCCATCACCGCTGATCACACGCAAAATGACGGCTTTGGCACTTCGCTGAAGCTCGAAGACAATCTCGGCTGGGCCAACCTGATCTCGCTCACCGGCTATCGCACCTACAATTACCTCTCGACCAATCAGCCGCAGACCGAAAACGGCATGTTGTCCCAGACTTTCAATGTGTATGAAGCAGATCGTTTCGTCACGCAGGAAGTACGCCTGTCGAGCGAGGCCGGTTCGAAGATAACCTGGGTCGGGGGTGTCTATTATTCGCACGAAGATCAACGCAACGCGACGCGCTTCGACTATTACCAGGGCAACTTTGTTGGCGCCAATATCTTCCAGAACTTCCCCATCACCATCGAATCGCAATCCGAGGCGGTGTTCGGCGATGTCACCGTCCCCGTGCCGCTGATCGATGGGCTGCGTCTGCGCGCCGGCGTTCGTTACACGCATGAAACCAAGGATGCGAATGGTTTCAACGAATCTGGCACGCTCAGCACCCGCGTGGTTGACAGCTCAACGCCCACCCAGGGCAGCGAATCCATCTGGCGGGCGACCTGGAAAGCCGGCGTCGATTATGATGTCACCCCGAACAATCTGCTCTATTTCACCGCCAGCACTGGCTTTAAATCGGGCGGTCTGAACAACGTTCCGGCAGCCGCGGATAGCATTCTGCATTATGCGCCGGAATTCATCACGGCGGAGGAAATCGGCTCGAAAAATCGCTTCTTCGACAACCGGCTTCAGTTGAATCTGGCGGCCTTCAATTACAGCTACAGAAACTATCAGACCTTCGTGTTCTGGCGTCCCGATGCCGGTCTGGGGGCGCCGTCCTCGATCGCGGGAGGCACTTTCTTTCCGTTCGTGAATTCGCAAAAAGCCACTTTCCGTGGTGGTGAACTGGATGCCAACTGGCGCATTACCCCGTACGACAAACTCGGCTTGTCATTCAATTATCTTGATGACGTGTACAACGTCTTCAATCTTGTTCTGCCCTATTCGCCCCCACCGCCGTCGCTTTCGAACACCCAGGTGCCGCAAGCGCCGCGTACAACTTTCACGCCGCAGTTTGAGCATGATTTCAGCTTCACGAATGGCGATGCGCTGGCTTTCAACGTCGAATCCCAAATTGTTTCGAGCCAGATCGCGCAGGGCAGCTACACTGATAATGTCTATAGCGCCACTCCCAGATCCTATACTTACCGGCAACCTGCCTACCACAAAACTGACGTCAGCCTGACCTACACCACGGCGGAAAGTGGTTGGACGTTCAACGCCTATATCCGCAATATCGAAAATGTAGCTGTGATCAACCGCGTCAGTGATGGATATCCGCAGATGAATAGCTACCCATATCTGAATTATGCCCTCGACGATCCTCGCACCTTCGGCTTCACCGTCCGTAAGGATTTCTGATTTCGTCTAAATTTATCGGATGGCGTGCCTGTGTTTACACACGGGCCGCCATCCGGTCGCATTGTGCCGGGAAATATCGCCATGTCGAAGTTTGCGAATAGGATCATCGCCGTAACTGGCGGTGGCTCGGGGCTGGGCGAGGCGATATGTCGGCGTCTTGCCATTGAAGGCGCCAAACCGATGGTGTTGGATATCGACGAGACCGGCGGCAACCGCGTCGCCGACGAGACTGGCGGAAGCTTTTTCCGTGCGGATGTTACCAACCCGCGCGATATGGCCGATTGCTTCAATCGAATCGTGGCGCGGTTTGGCGTGTTGAATGGCGCGGTGAACAATGCCGGCATCGGCGGCGGCTATGCGCCGTTGGTGGAATATGCGCTGGAAACCTGGGACAAGGTAATCGCAACCAATCTTACCGGATTGTTTTATTGCATGCGTGCCGAAATTCCGCATCTGATTGCCGCGGGCGGTGGATCGATCGTGAATATGGCCTCGATCGTGGGCGTCATTGGTCAGGCCAACACAGCCGCCTACGCCGCCACCAAGCATGGCGCGATCGGTCTTACCAAAAGCGTCGCGCTGGAATATGGGACGAGCGGCATTCGGGTGAATGCTGTTTGTCCCACCTATGTGCGTACGCCACTGACATTGTCGTTGCCGCTGCTGCAAAGTGAAGAGGTTTGGAAGGAGATCGACGCCCGGCACGCCACAGGCCGATGCGCCACCCCCGAGGAGGTCGCCGCCATGACGTTGTTTCTGTTAAGTGATGACGCCGCTTCCTGCACGGGCGCCGCCTATATGGTCGATGCGGGGCTCACCGCTTCCTAAATTCTGTCGCATTTAACGGAAAAAAATACGTAATATTATTATTTTTCTGATCAAACTGGAGTCTTGCCATGAACGACCATGATAAAATGACGATCGAATGGGCCTGCGATAAAATCGTGCAGCAATTCGCGCAATATCTGGATTTCAACCAGCTTGATAAATTGGGCAACCTCTTCACCGACGACGGGAGCTATGCAAGACCGGTCGACCCTTCTAATCCCCTTATCGGCCGTGCGGCCATTGTCGACGCGATGAAGCGGCGCCCGCCGCGCATCACCCGGCATTTGATGACCAATGTCGTCATCGAAGTTATTTCAGAAAACGAAGCCCATGGCGTAAGCTATTGCAGTTTTACCGGCTCGACCGACGTGAATGGTGCCGCCCCTGTGATGGCCGATCCAAAGTTATTCCTGGCCGAATTTCGTGACACATTCGTCCGGACAAACAGCG
Source organism: Pseudomonadota bacterium (assembly GCA_021798375.1). GTDB lineage: Bacteria > Pseudomonadota > Alphaproteobacteria > Acetobacterales > Acetobacteraceae > JAJZHU01. The sequence goes on from JAJZHU010000048.1 coordinate 4,623, forward strand.
GCTGGAAGATCAAGGCGAGAGTTGGCAGCCTGCCGCTGATACTTCAAGCGGCGCCATAAAAAAGGAGAGTGCCAAGCCGATGGGAGAACTCGTCACGCCAAGCGCAGATTATGTCGTGGTCGGCGGCGGAACCGCGGGATGCGCTCTGGCTGCCCGACTGAGCGAAGACAGCAGCAAGACAGTCTGTCTGGTCGAGGCCGGCGGCATGGATTCACACCCCTACATCAAGATTCCGGCGATGACGGCGGCGGCCATCGCCACCAAGCGCCTCAACTGGCGCTTTGCCACCGTGCCGCAGCCCAACTTGCACAACCGCCAAATTCCCGTACCGCGCGGTCGGGTGCTTGGCGGCTCCGGCTCCATCAACGGCATGGTCTATTTTCGCGGCCATCGCGACGATTTCGACGAATGGGCAAGAGTCGGCGCGACAGGTTGGAGCTTTCGCGAGGTTCTGCCCTATTTCGTGCGCTCCGAGCGGAATCGGAATTTTCCTGATTCGGTCTATCACAGCAGTCGCGGGCCACTCGGCGTCACCGGTTTCAAATCTCCCAACCCACTGAATTTCGCGTTCATGCAATCGCTCGATGCCCTGGGATTTCCGCCATGCGCCGATTTCAACAGCGGCGATTCAGAAGGCTATGGGCTGCGCCAGATCGTAACGCGCGATGGCACAAGGGATTCCACCGCTCGATCGTTCCTGCGTCCGGCGTTGGGGCGGGCGAACCTTCGGCTGCTGACCGATGCGCAAGTGACAAGGCTCGTTCTCGAGGGCCGGCGGATCGTCGGGATCGAATATAGCAAGAACGGCGAATCCCATCGTCTGAATGCGGCGTGCGAAGTGATCCTTACCGCCGGCGCCCTGCAATCGCCACAATTGTTGCTGCTTTCAGGCATCGGCGACGGCGAGGCGTTGCAAAAGCGCGGCATCGAAGTGCGGCATCATTTGCCCCAGGTTGGGAAAAATCTGCACGACCACCTCGCCAGCCCCGTGTTCATGACAACCGGCCAGCCGGATTCCTATGGTGTTTCATGGAAAGCCCTGCCGCGCAATATCTACAGCGTGCTCCAGTTCGCGCTGTTCCGCGAAGGACAGTTCACATCGAATCTTTTTGAATCGACCGCATTTATTCGCACCGCCGAAGGCTTGGGCAAACCCGATATTCAACTCGTGTTTCAGCCGTCGCGGCGTGTAAAGCCGCCGATTCCATTCCCGATTGGGCATGGTTATGCGATCAGCCCGGTCAATCTTTATCCCAAAAGCCGCGGGCAACTAACCCTTGCATCATCGGATCCTTTCGCGCCGCCCCTGATCGACCCGCAGCTTCTGGCGGATCCCAGCGACATCGATCCGCTGATTCGCGCGATCAAGCTGATCCGCCGTATTTTCGCCCAGCCGCCGTTCGCGAAATATCGTGCCGAGGAAATGGCGCCTGGGAAACAGGTCAACGACGATGCCGAGATTGCCGAATATATCCGCGCAACCTCCTACACGGTGCATCACCCCGGAGGAACCTGCCGTATGGGCAGCGACCCTGGCGCCGTCGTCGATCCCAGTCTTCGCGTAAACGGCCTGGCTGGATTGCGGGTGGCGGACGGCTCGGTGTTTCCCTCGGTCGTGGGCGGCAACACCAATGCGGCGGCGCTGATGGTCGGCGAACGGGCGGCGGATTTCATTCTGGGAAAGGCGGCGCTGGAACCCGCCCAGGAGCCGGGTGACAGCGCATCTGGTGGGCGAATAGCGATTGCCAGGTTCGGCTTCAGCGGCCATAAATGACTGTATGACGATATTACGGGAGGCCAACATGGCAAACGATTCCGAGTTAGACGCACTCTATAAAGCCGGTCTGGAAATCCGCCGGGAAGTTCTTGGCAAGAATTACGTCGATGCCTCGATCGCCGGCGCCAACAGCTTCATGAGTGCATTTCAAAGAATTACCACCGAGTGGTGTTGGGGCTATGCCTGGTCGCGGGATGGCATCGACCGCAAGACCAGAAGTATCGTCAATTTGGCGATGTTAACCGCCCTCGGCCGCACAAACGAATTGAAGCTTCACGTTAGCGGCGCTTTACGCAACGGCGTTACGGTCGATGAGATCAAGGAAATCTTGCTTCAGGCGACCGTGTATTGCGGCATTCCCGCCGGTCTGGAAGCGTTCAAGGCGGCGAATCAGGTGCTTGTGGACGAGGGGAAAATCACCAAGGAGGGAGAATGAAATCCTCGCCGATCCCGGTTTTTCAACGGCCTGCCAATCGAACGTGTTTTATCATCTGATGACAAACCCGCTTGGGCGGGATAACGTTCGGCGGACGAATGGGATTTGTCCGTTCGGTCTGAAGCTTGCTGGAGTTCGAAATTGAAAACCCTGAATGAGCCATCGCTGAAGCTCGAGGCCATTCCAAGTCTTCGCTCGATGGTCGCGGCAAGGCTGCGCGAGGCAATTGTCACCGCCCGGTTTCCGCCCGGCGTTCGTCTGATCGAGCGTAACCTGTGTGAGTTGATGGGGGTCTCGCGGACTTCGGTGCGCGAGGCGCTGCGTGAGTTGGAAAGCGAGGGATTGATCACCCCAATCCCCAATCGCGGCCCGGTCGTCACCACCCTCAGCACCAAGGAAGCGCGAGATATATTCACCATTCGCGCCGAACTGGAATGCCTGGCATCTGCCTTGTTCGCGACCAATGCGACGGACGAGCAAATGGCCGCTCTCGCCCAGACGACTGAAAAGCTTGCTCAGGTCTACGAAAACTTTGAACCGGCGACCCTTCTTCGTCTGAAGGATGAGTTTTATTCGACGCTTCTTGAAGGCGCGAACAATGAAGCGCTGGCGACGCTTGTGCGGACGATATTGGCCCGTGTGGCCCGGTTGCGGGTGGTGTCGCTTAGCAAGCAGTCGCGATCGCGTGAATCGATCAAGGAAATTCGCAAATTGGTCGAGGCGTTGTTGACCCGCGACCCTGCCGCGGCACGCCGGATGTGCTTGACACACATTGAAAATGCCGCCGCCGCGGCGTTTGCGGTGCTTGATGCCAATGACGTGATTGGCCGGAACACCGAACAATCGTAACCGATAAGTTGGGTCCATCTCACTTCTTGCGAATGTTTGTCATCTGTTACCCCTGGCCCGTTAGCCGTTTTAGAGCATGATCGCCGCAGGTTGCATAACACGTAGGCGTGAATCATGCGTAAAAACAAAAAGCTAGAGCACGTTCGTCGCACGTATATGGTTCAACGTGATCCGAACGTGCTCTAGGGACGGATTCGGGATTGGCTCCCTGCCCAGTTATTGGGGGCCACCTCACATTTCGGCGCCGATGCGGGGAAAGGTTCCGGCATTATCGACATCAGGCGATGATCGACTTAGATCGGCGGAACCCCGATTTCGTCCAGACTATGCCGGTTCGACCTGGTGGTTGCAGTTTCCCGCAACAGCAAGCCAAACACGACGATCGCCGCCACCAGCCCGATCAATATCCACAGCGGTGCGCGCAGACCAAACAGATCGGCGATTTTTCCCGCCAACAACGGCCCGCCCGCGCCGCCGATAATCTCCCCTGCCCCCATCGTCAGACCCATTGTGGTGGCCAGCAGGCGCGGCTGCACCGTTTCGCTGGGGATTGTCGCCATCACGATGGGAAACGCGCCGATGTAAGCCGAACCGATCAAAAACAATCCAAACAACGGCCATAGCGCACCATGGATGAACAACCCTCCGAGCGGGATCAATGCCCCCAACGCGCCCGCCGCGATCGTTACCGGCCGCCGGCCGAAATAATCCGAGGCCCCTGAAACCAGCACCGAACAAGCCATCGAGCCAAGCCCGTAAGTGGCCATCAGCCAGCTCATCGTCGTCTGGCTGACCCCGCGCTGCCTGATCAGATACAGTGGCATGAACGAGAAAAACACCATCATGAAGGCCACCAGCAGCACCGAGATCACGGCGCAAATCTGGATATTCCGGTCGGCCAGCACTTCGCGCAACGCCGATCCCCTGGGGATCGCGGGATCATGGTGCAACTCGGTTTTGGGCGGCTCGACGATGAAAAAATACATCACGAGCGCCATCAGCAGCCCCGGCAAGGCCGCCAGAAAGAACGCCTTGCGCCAGCCAAACGCAAGCGCCACGGCCACCACCACCACCGGGCCCAGAAACGTGCCGAACAAGTTGGCGCCGAATGTTTGCGCCAACCCCATCGCCAGACCGCGCCGCTTGGGGTTGACCTCGGCGGCGATCAACACCTGGCTGATCGGCATCACCCCGCCTTCCGCCACACCCATCAACAAACGCACCGCGACCAGTGCGACGAACGTCGGCGCAAGCCCCGACAGGAAGGAGGCGCAGGAGAAAAACACCGTGCAAAACACCAAAATCAGCTTGCGCCGGCCCAACAGATCGGAAAGCCGCCCAATGAACAGCCCGGAAGCCGCCCAACTCAGCGCCAATGCCGCCCCCAGCGCACCGACATTGGTGTTCGACATGCCAAGCTCCGGCTGGATGAACGGCATCAGGTAATTCATCGCGTTGCGATCGAAAAACACCACGCCGAAATTAAGACTGAGCAAGCCGACGAGCAGCCATTGATAAAATGGCCGAACGGGATCGAGACGCACCGGGGAGACTCCTGTCGTTTCCTGATTTTATCGTACAGGTTAGAACAATATGCCATCGCTTGCCATCACTTGATGGCATAAAATTTCTCGTTAAAACAAATATTTACAGCCTGACGACACAAATAATTCGAACGACCTTAAAGTCGTCAGCCTCCGGCAGATTTGCTGAAAAAACCCCACCTCGACAAGATTCTTCTTGTCGGGATAGGAATTTTTAATTTTCCAGGGGCAAATTCAGGCATCTCCGCGGTGCCTGAAAGCCGCTTGTGTGGCCTTTCGGCATCCCTTGGACAGACTCATCCCGTCGCCGACAGCCCGCCAACACCTATTGCAGGATATACGGAATTACAGATTTTGTTCCCCCAAAATCGAGCCAATTTGAGAGCCTCGATTTAGGGGGAGGATTCCATGGTACCTGCAACGGATTCACGACAAGAGCGGCGTGCGCAGCCGCAGGCAATCGGTTGAACGCGCGCGACGCCCGGGCTTTATTCCCTGAACCGGGGCCAGCGTTTTACCATGATTTCATCGCCGCCTTGATTTCCGCGATGCCCTGGCGACGGCCAGCCTCGAATTCCACCCGCCGCGGGTCCATGGGAAGATCGTCGCGAATGGCGGCCATCAACTCGTCGTGCAGGTCTTGCATCTCCTCCCTGAACTCGGGATGTCCGATGATATAGGCTTCGTTCTTGCGGATCGCGTCGAGGACGGCACCGGCGAGATCCATCGGGTCCATGGCGTGCCGTAGGGCAACAGCGAAGTTGGCCGTCATCGGATCGACCTCCGTGTCGGCGGTGGCGACGAGTTCCCTGGCACGGTCGAGGATACGCGAGCGTGTCAGGCCGGGGAAAAGTGTCGAGACCCCGATCCGGTCCGGAACCAGCGATAGGCGCAACGACTCGGATAAACCTCGCACGGCAAATTTGCTGGCGGAATAGATACCTCCGGCGTCCGGCAGGGGAATAATGCCGGCCATCGACGAAGTGTTGACAATGTGACCACCCTCACCGTGACTTCTAATGCGCGGCAACATGGTAACAACCCCGTTGATGACACCGCCCACATTGATGCCCATCATCGTATCCCAGTCCGAATAATCCGCCTGGCTCATAAGCTCGGCCATGCCGACGCCCGCGTTGTTGCAAAGGACGTGCACCTTGCCGAAACGCGCTTCCGCCGCGTCGGCGGCAGCCGCGAAGGCGGCCCGGTCGGTGACGTCCAGCCGGACGAACATATATTCCCTATTGTCGCCAGATAGTTGGAGCGCGGCGTCATCAATATTGGCCTGGGAATTATCGGCCACGACGACTTTCATTCCCGCCTTCAGAAAAACCCGCGCCATGGCGAAACCGATCCCGCTCGCACCGCCTGTGATGAACGCGACCTTACCTTCAACGTGCTGCATATTGTCTTCCCCTGGCTCCCTTGCGCCGCGTGGGCGGCGGCGATTGTTTCAAGCAGCGAATCAAATGTTCACTTCCGAATGCTTCAATGGCCCCGCCGCCACCACGATTCACCTAACCTATCTTCACGTTTGACAAGATAGGCATGTGCTCGCGATGGGATGATCCACCATATGATGGATGGAATGATGGACGAGAATCGCCAGGAAAATAGCAGATGAAATTATCCAGGGCAATCGGGGAAAGAAGTTCGTGACAGCATTACGGCATTACGGTGAACGTTACGGCTCGTTACGGTGACAGTTTACTTATCTTTCTATTTCCCGTTTCCGCGAAACTATTTAGTAAACTGTCACCGTAACCCCAGGCGGATTTGGTGTTGTTGAATGGGTCGCCGTTTGAGAACGCCGAGGCGTTGCGCGGGGCGACGAAGGTGGTTCGGGGGATGGCGGTGGGGTAGCAGTCCGGTGGACCGCGTAGGGCGGGCATCGCCCGCCACCTTATCTCCGCGCATCCCATTTCCATGGTCATTCTCCGAACGTCCCTTCCATCACCCCATCCTCGGGTGCCCATTGTGCCGGATAAAGCCCCTTTGTTACGGCCTGACGAAAAGTTGAATGTGGCCAATCGGCCGCCTTGCTCACCACTCCGTGTTTCACCGGGTTAAAATGGACATAATCCATGTGCGCGGCATAATCATCCTCGTCCCGGATCGTATGTTCCCAATAACGGC
>JAJZHU010000049.1 GCA_021798375.1 Pseudomonadota bacterium
TGATCCATATTCGCGTGCCGCGCGGTTCGGAAACATCGCCGTGGCAGTTGTTGCATCCGGCGGGGTAGGGTGAGGGAAGAATATAAGAAAAAATTAGTTAAGATGAAGGGAGAATCTTTTTTTGTTTACAAAAGAAGACTCGCTTCCCGTATTATATCGTACGTAGATCGTTTCCCAACCGGCCTTTCACGACGCCAGAATAATTTGCAATTCTTCCTTGGTCCGCAACAATGATTCCGCGATCTGTTGTTCGTGTTCAAGAAACCGATGGGTCGGCACGGGCACCGAGACGGCGACCATGTTGCCCAGGGAATCGCGCAGGGCGATGCCGGCGGCGCAAATGCCCAGCATATGTTCCTCGCGGTCGAACGCGATTCCGGTTTGCCGGATTTTCTTGATTTCGCGCAATAAAGCCTCCGCCGTGGTGATGGTGGAGGGCGTGCGCGACATATATTTGCGGCCGACCAGACGCAAAATCGCTTCGTCGTCCATTTCCGCCAGCGCGGCCTTGCCGTTGGCGGTGCAATAAAGCGGAAAAGTTTCGCCGATCGCGGAGACGGTGCGCAGGCGATTGGGCCCCACGATCTGGTCGATAAAGACCAGATGATCCTTGTGGACCGAGGAAAAATCGACGGTCTCGCCCAGTTCGTTGGATAATTTGGTGATCAATGGCCGGGCGATGATGGCGAAATCCGTCTCCACCGAAGCCGCCAGCCGCAGCAGGGCCGGACCGAGCCGCAAGCGGCCGGTGGGGGAGGCGGCGATCAATAGTTTTTCGGCTTCCAGCGCGCCGGTGATGCGTTGCACCGTCGATCTGGCCAGCCCGACCTTTTGTGCGATCTGGCCGAGGCTGAGCCCGTCGGGCACGCCTTCCAGCGCGCGCAGAATGTCGGCGGCGCGGGCGATCACCTGCACCAGATTGCGCGAGGCGACCGGTTCGTCGGCGGCGGGCGATGAGGGTTCTTTTGACACGGAATCGTTGTGGGCCAGGGGCTTCATGACGGCAAGTTTTATCGGCTGGGGGCTTGATGTCAAGACCGCATTGCGATACATTGCGCCCGACATCCGATACATGTCGGGTCAGTTACACCTATGGGGAGAAGTTAACAATGACGATTACGGTGCGAGGCATCGAGTTCGAAGAAAATTTGAACAATTCGATGGGGTTGCAGTTTCATAGCCTGTCCCACCGGTTTGGCTTTCAGTCGCCGAACTGGCCATATTTCCAGGATGTGCAGATCGAGCGCATTCATTACATGGCCAAATCCGGTGTGCTCAGCCAGCGTATCACCACCACCATGCACAACGGCACGCACATCGATGCGCCGGGGCATGTGGTCAGCGGTGCGCCTTTCATCAACGAAATTCCGCTGCCGCATTTCTTTGGTTCCGGCATCGTGATTGATCTGCCCAAGAAGAAATGGGAATCGATCACCTATGACGATCTGGAACGCACGGCTGGCAAATCGGTGCGTCCGGGCGACGTGGTGATTATCAACACCGGTTGGCATCACAAATACGACGATAACGACGAATATTTCGCCTATTGTCCCGGCCTGGTGCCTTCGGCCGCCGATTGGCTGATCGAAAAAGGCGTCAAGGTGGTCGGCCATGATACGCAGGCCAACGACCATCCGCTGGCCACTGCCATCGGGCCGCATCGCAACGGGCCGCTGCTGCCGCATCTTGCCGACGAATACAAGGTTTGGTCCGGCGGACACACCTGGGATCAAGATTTCCCCGAGTGGGAGCCGGTGCATCGCAAACTGTTCGCCAAGGGCATCATGGGCATCGAAAACGTCGGCGGCGATCTCGACGCGGTGACCGGCAAACGGGTGACCTTCGCGTTCTTCCCGTGGAACTGGGATCGCGGCGATGGTTGCATCATCCGCCTGGTGGCGATAACCGATCCCGCCGCCGCTTACCGGATCGAGCCCGGCAACAACTTCTAAACAGCGTGGGATAGGAGAACGGCGATGAGCGAAGCGATTCCGGGTATCAATGTCCGTCGGCTGCAAGACGCGCTGTTCTACGAAGCGCCCAACCATTTCGATATCCGGGCCATGCGTCTGCAAGGTTTGGAGGCGGGCGGCCCAGAGAAATTCTGGGTCGGTCTGTCGCAGATTCTGCCCGGCGGCCGCGCCGGACCCGACGCTGGGCCGGTTGAAAAAGTCTATGTCGTGCTGGAGGGTGAACTGACGTTGCGATCCGGCGGGAAAGAGGTGAAGCTTGGACGGCGCGACTCTTGTTCCATCGCCCCGGGCGTCACGCGAGAAATCATCAATCTTACCAACGATGTGGTGACGACATTGGTTGTTATTCCACGGGCGGGAGGCTGATATGGAAGACTGGTTGAAAAATCCGGCTTCGCTGTTTGATATTTCCGGCAAAGTGGCGGTGGTAACCGGCGCTTCGGGCGCGTTTGGGGCGCTGGCCTCGCAGGTGCTGGCGGGTGCGGGCGCTCGTCTGGTGCTGGCCGCGGGCAACGGGGCAGCACTGGCCGAAGTGGCGGCACAATGCCGCGAATTGGGCGCTGAAACGGCGACCATCGTGCAGCGTCCAAACACCGAAGCGGCGTGTAATGCGATCGTGGCCGAGGCGGTCAAACAATTCGGCGGCGTCGATATTCTGGTGGTGGCATCGGGCATGAACGATGTGGCGCTGGCGCCCGATATGTCGCCCGAACGGTTCGCCGGCGTCATGGATGCCAACGTGACCGGCAGTTGGCTGATGGCGCGCGCCGCCGGCACGCAAATGATCGCGCAGGGACGCGGCGGGCGTGTGGTGCTGATGTCCTCGGCACGCGCCAAGCTGGGTCATCCGGCGGGATACAGCGCCTATTGCGCCTCCAAAGCGGCGGTGGACGGCATCACGCGGGCGCTTGGCTGCGAATGGGGACATTACGGCATCACCGTGAATGCCATAGCACCCACCGTTTTCCGCTCGGCGCTCACCGCCTGGATGTTCGAGGATACCGAACGCGCCCGTGCGGTGCGCAGTGGATTCTTGTCGCGTGTGCCGTTGGGCCGTCTTGGCGAACCGTCGGATCTGGCCGGTCCGCTGCTGTTCCTGGTGTCGGCGGCGTCGGCATTTTACACGGGGCACACATTGGATGCCGATGGCGGTTATACCGCCGGATAAAAACGCGGAGGAGGAAATTTGCGTTTGTTTATCTCGCAAATTTCCGCCCCGTTGTCCTACAACGCCGTGGCGCCGCCATCGACCGAGATATCAGCGGCGGTCACCCAGCGCGATTCGTCCGATGCCAGATAGACCGCGCACCAGGCGATGTCTTCCGGCATGCCGATTTGCTTGATCATCATCCGGTCGAGCACGTTTTCTTTGAAGCCGGGCTGTTCGAGAACCGGCGCCGTTGCATCCGTCAGGGTCATGCCGGGCGAAATGGTGTTGGCGCGGATCTTGTAGGCCCCACCTTCCATCGCCAATTGGCGTGTCATGGCCAGAACGCCGCCCTTGCCGGCGCAATGCGCCAGCGCGCCCGATCCCGGCAACGCCATATAGGCGTTGGCCGAAGCGAAATTGATGATCGCGCCGCCGTTTTGTTTCAGATGCGGCCAGGCGGCTTTGCAGGCCAGGAAAACCACATCCAACTCGCCCGACAGCGTGCGGCGCCAATGGCTATCGAAATCCATCTCCTCGATGAAGGCGAAGGCGCCGAAGGCACCGGCATTGACCAGGATGTCGATTCTGCCAAAGCGCGCGATGGTGGCGTTGATCAAACGCTGCACGTCGGCGGGCGCGGTGAGGTCGCATGGATGCAGGCTTTCCATAGGCAGCCCCTCGCGCGCCGCCAAATCCAGCGTTTCCTGGGCCGCATCCGGCCTGATATCGCAACCCATCACCATTGCTCCCTGGCGGGCGAACATCAGCGCGCAACCACGGCCGATGCCACCGCCGCTACCGGTGACGATGGCGATTTTTCCAGCCAGGCGGCCTGCGGTCATGAATATCCCCTTTGTGTCGGATTGCGTTTTTTGGAAAGCCGGAGTCTTCGTGGCTTCACCTTACCAATCTCCCGCCCATTCGCCAATCGGGCACAAATATGTGCCCGCCGGGTACAAATATGTACCGTCTTCCACAAAGTTTTGCTCTGCCCTATCAATGGCCGCAATGTAGTTCGGGGAGAGAAACACATGACCGCCTCTTATGACGTGATTGCGATCGGCGCGGGCCACAATGGGTTGGTTGCCGCCGCTTATCTGGCGAAAGCCGGGAAAAAAGTGCTGGTGCTGGAAAGCAAGGGCTGGCCGGGCGGCGGTGTTTCCACCCGCGAGCTGACGCTGCCCGGCTTTCGCCATGATGAACATTCCAATGTTCACATCATGATCCAGGGCAATCCGATGGTCACCAACGACGAGCTTGGTTTATTTTCCAGGTTCGGCATGGAATATCATTATTTCGACACCCCGCATGTCACCGTGTTCGAAGATCAGAGCACCATTTTTTCTTATAAATCGCTCGACAAGACCTGCGAATCAATCGCCAAGGTTTCGGCGCACGACGCCGAGGCCTACCGCAAATTCGCCGAAGCCAGTATGCGCATGTTGCCGATGTTCATGTCGGGCTTGTATGCCCCGCCGCTGCCGATGGGTGCGTTCGTCGCCATGATCGATCAAAGCGACGAAGGCCGCGATTTGTTCGACGCCATGCAGCGCAGCTCGGCCGATATCGCCAACAGCCTGTTCGAAAGCGACAAGGTGAAAATCCATCTTGTGCGTCTGATCACCGAAAATCTGCAAATGCCCGATGAATTGGGCACCGGCATGGGCATGTATCTGATGCCGGGGATTATCCACACCTACGGCGTTTCGGCGCCCATCGGCGGCAGCGGCCGTCTGACGGAATCTCTGGTGCGCTGCATCGAGGCCTATGGCGGCAAGGTTCAATGCAACAGCGAAGTGCGCCGGGTGATTGTTTCGGGTGGCCGCGCCACCGGCGTGGAGCTTGCGGACGGCGAGAAATTCATGGCGCGCGATGCCGTAATCGGCGGCATCCATCCCAAGCGGCTGAAGAATTTCATCGCCGGCATAGAACCGCGCGTGCTGGAACGGGCCGAGCGCGTGACGCCCTCGCCCTTCAGCATCCTGCTCAGTCATTATGCGTTGGCCGAGCCGGCGAAATTCATCGCCGGGCCGGAAGTCGCGCAGGCGAAGATGGTCGAATTGGTCAGCACGAGCAATTTTTCGGAACTGATGTCGGATTACGATGCCTTGCGTCGTGGCCGGATGCCCGCGCGGCGGTTGATCGCCGGTGGCGACGACAGCCATTACGACAAAACGCGCGTTCCCCCCGGACGCGGCGTGTTTTACGGCGTCAGTTTCGCCCCCTATGATCTGGCCGATGGCGGTCCGTCACGTTGGGACGAAATCAAGGAAGAGGTGGCCGATCAAAGTCTCGCCTATTATCGCCGCTTCATTTCGAACATGGGCGACGACAATATCCTGGCGCGACTGGTGATGTCGCCGCTGGATATGGAACGCTCGTCGCCCAACAGCTTTGTACGCGGCGACATGCACGGTTGCGCGCCGTATTTTTACCAAACCATGGCGCACCGCCCCACGCCCGATCTTGGCAATTATACCGTGCCTGGTCTCGATGGTTTCTATCTGGTCGGGCCGTTCATGCATCCGGGCGGCGGCGTATTCGGGGCGGGACGCGGCACGGCCATTCGCATGTTTGATGATCTTGGCATGGATTTTGATCGCACGGTGTCGGCATGAGCATGAAAATCGTAGGTGGCGACAACAAGGAACTGATGACCGTCAGTTCCATTTCCCACGATGGCGAAAAATTGGTGATCAAGGGAAAGATATTCGGCACCATGCCGATGACGGCCAAAGTCACGCCCGAGGAAGCGCGCGCCGGCCTGAAGCTGCTTAATCTGCGGCTGGTGCTGTTCCTGCTGACATTTTTGTTCCGGCGCAGCAAACCAAAGGCGGGCGCTCGCGCCAAAACATAGCCGCACGGGTTCTCGGGGTGCGGAAAAGGCCAATCCTGCTATTGAGAAATTCGTCTTGCAACGCGCCCGGGCCTTCTCGATAGAGCAAGATGGATTAAACCGTTATAAGCGGGATTAAACGGCGAACAGACCGATCCAGAAGGGTCGGTTTGTTCGTATCACGGGAGGGAAAACGCGAAAGTGTCTATTTCAACGACATCCGCGCCGCGCAAGGCAGGAACCTTGCAGGCCATCACGCTGCTGTTGCCGGTCACGTTGCCGACGATGGGCATCGTGGTTCTGCTGCCCATATTGCCGGCCATGGCCGAGCATTTCAAGAATGTCCCCGGTATCGCCCTCTGGGTTCCGATCCTGCTGACCATCCCGTCGCTTATCATCGTGCTGTTCGCCCCGGTGGCGGGCTATCTCTCGGATATATTCGGCCGCCGGCGCATATTGATCGCGGCGATGCTGGTTTATGCGGTTGTCGGCATCGCGCCATTTTTTCTGGAGAATCTTTACCAAATTCTCGCCTGCCGGATCGTCGTCGGCTTATGCGAAGCGATCGCGCTCACCGTCACCACCACCATGATCGGCGATTATTTCAAGGGCGCCAATCGCGACAAGTGGCTGGGCTTTCAAACGGCGGTGGCCTCGCTTTCGGCCACCCTGCTTATTTTCGTCGGCGGCCTGTTGGGCGGCCTGTTCGGTTGGCACGGGCCATTCCTGATTTACGGCATCTCGTTGATCCTGGTGATCGGGATTGTGATGTTCACCTGGGAACCGGTGCCGGATCTGCAACACGGCGAACATGCGGGACAATCCTCGTGGCAAGGTTTTCCCTGGAAGATGATGGCGGGAATCTGTGCCCTGACTTTATTCGCGTCTTATTTGTTCTATCTGGTGCAAGTCGAACTCAGTTTCGGTCTTGCGCTGCACGGTGTGCACAATCCCCGGACCAGCGGCACGCTGCAATCGGTGGCCAGCATCGGCGTTCCGATCGGCACGATCATCTTTAAATATTTCTCGACCGCGCGTCCCTCGCGTTTGTTGTGCGCCGAATATGCCATCCTGGGGATTTCGCTGATCGGCATGGGGGCGGCGCCCAATGTCGATCTGTTGATCGCGGCCTCGTTTGTCAATCAGCTTGGCGCCGGGATGCTGCTGCCCACCATGCTCACCTGGGCGATGCGTGGATTGCCGTTCGAACACCGCGGACGCGGCACCGGCGTGTGGACTGCCACCTTCTCGGTGGGACAATTTCTGCTTGCCGTCAGCTTTCCGCTGGTAAATGCGATGACCGGCGGCCTGCTCACAACCTTCGTCGTCGTCGGTGTGATCGCGGTGATGGCGTCGATGGCGGCTTTCGCCACCAACCTGCGCCGCGCCGGCTCGGCGGTGGCGGGATGATGCGGCGGCGATCAGCCTTCCACGAATTCGATCAGATTGCCCGAGTTGTCGCGGATAAATGCGTTGGAACCCCAGGGAAATTGCTTGATCCAAACGATATCCGCGCCCGCCGCGGCAAGCTCGTCGGTCAGGGCTTTGACGTCCGGTGTTCTATAGGCGATGTGTTTGAGCCCATGCGTCTTCACGTCGCGGTTGGGGTGGCGCCGGTCTTCGTCCATCGGCGCCGCATCCGGAACCTCGAACAATTCGATGCGCAGATCGCCGCGATACATTTCCGCCACTTGCGCGGGTATGGCGTCGATGCGGAAGGTCCGGTCCAAGGTGAATCCCAGCACCGTTTCATACCAGGCGATCGATGCCGCAAGGTCGCCCACGCTGAGGCCGACATGGTGATAGCTGAAGTTCAAGGCCATTTCCTGGTTGCTCCCATGGGGTCATTCGGCAGTTCACGGTCCGCCGTTCACCCCGCGGTCCATTGATAGATCGACGCGGGGTGATCCGGCCAATCGGTTATAAGAATAGCTGCCATCGGCGAAGCGGAAATACGTGACGGGGAAGTGGATCGAACGCCATCTTGACACGCGAGCGGATGGAGAAGTACCGTAATGCGGACAATAATTCTGTACAGCGGTACACTAGAGAATGGTGACACAGGGGAGGGTGGCAATGACGGAATCGTCGCTAGAAGATCAGGCTGTCACACAGCCCAGGCAGCCCATCGCCATTATTGGCGGCGGTCTCATGGGTGCGGGCATCGCCCAGATATTCGCGGCGGCCGGTCACCAGGTGAAGGTGTTCGAACCGAACGCCGAGGTGCGGGCCGGTGTTTTGGACCGGGTGCGTGATGTCCTGAAGCTGGTTTCCGGCGATCCGGCCACGGTGGATCGAATCACCGTGGTGGACAACATGGCCGAGGCGGTGGCGGACGCATTTTACGTCACCGAAGCAGCACCGGAGCGGCTGGATCTCAAACGTGCGATCTTTGCCCAGTTGGAAACGCTGGCGCCGCGCACGGCGATTCTCGCCAGCAACACCTCGGTGATTCCGATCACCCGCATCGCCGAAGGTCTGGCAACGCCCGATCGCGTGGTTGGCACGCATTGGTGGAACCCCCCCTATCTGGTGCCGCTGGTCGAGGTGGTGCAGGCCGCGAACACTTCGGCGGCGACCATCGACACGACGATGGCGTTGTTGCGCGGCATCGGCAAGAAGCCCGCTCACGTCAAAAAAGATCTGCCCGGCTTTGTTGCCAACCGGCTGCAACATGCCTTGTGGCGCGAGGCGATTGCGATGGTGGCCGAGGGGATTTGCGACGCCGCGACACTCGATGATTGCGTCAAAAGCAGTTTCGGCCTGCGGTTGCCGGTGCTGGGCCCGCTCGAAAACGCCGATCTGGTCGGGTTGGACCTGACCCTCGACATTCACAAAACCATCATCCCCGAACTCGACCGGCACGCCGGCCCCCATGAATTTCTTGAAAAATTGGTGGCCGAGGGGAAATTGGGCTTTAAAAGCGGCGAGGGTTTCAGACGCTGGACCAAGCCCGAAATCGAGGCGGTGCGCGTGCGGCTGATCAATCATCTTGTCGCCGCCAGGCAGAAAACGCCATGAGCAGCAACCCGGGCCTCCGCCGCGAGATCGTCATCGTTGGCTTGATGGCGTTGGGATTTGGGCTGGTCGGGATCGACCGTTTCATGATTTCCACCATGTTTCCGGTCATCGCGCGGGATCTTAAACTCAGCTACAGCGACATCGGCACCATCACCGGGGCGTTGGCGATCGCGTGGGGGTTGTCTGCGTTATACACGGGAAATCTGGCCGACAGGATCGGCCGGCGGCGCGTGCTGACCGGGGCGCTGGTGCTGTTTTCACTGCTGATCGGCGCCAGTGGGCTCGCGGTCGGTCTCGGCAGCCTCGTGCTGGTGCGCGTGGTGATGGGCGCGGCCGATGGCGCCTATACGCCGGCCAGCATCGCGGCGACGATGGCCGCGTCGCCGCCCCGCCGGCATGGGTTGAATATCGGCCTGCAGCAAATGATGCTGCCATTGTGCGGCCTTGGCTTTGGGCCGCTGATCGTGGTGCATCTGTTGCATGTGATCGATTGGCGGCTGATCTTTTCGATTTTCGCCTTGCCCGGTCTGCTGATGGGATGGGCCATCTGGCGCAACGTGCCCGACCTTAAACAAGTCGGCCAGGTTCCGGTGGCGCGCGGCGCGTTTGCCGATTGGCGCCATGTGATCGGCTATCACAACATAAAAATTGCCATGGGCATGATGTTGTGCTGGCTGACCTGCCTGATCACCACCAGCGCCTTGCTGCCGAATTACCTGCTCGACCATCTGCATCTGCCGTTCGACATGATGGGCACGGTCATGTCCGCGATCGGTGTTGGTTCCACCGTCGGCACTTTGGCGCTGCCGTGGCTTTCCGATCGGGTCGGCCGTAAGCCGGTGATGGCGGTTTCCACCATCGGCGTTGGCATGTCGTTGTTCATGCTGTCACGAACGGGGGCTTCGCCCGAATTGCTGTTCGCGTGGCTGTTCGCCGTTCATTTCTTCAACAACGCACTGATCACGCTGACAGTCGGGCCGATTTGCGCCGAAACGGTGCCTGTTGCCTTGATGACCACCGCATCGGGCATGGTGATCGCCGTCGGCGAGATCTTCGGCGGCGGGATCGCGCCGGTGATCGGCGGCATCGTCGCCGTGCATTTCGGCATCGACCATATCCTGCTGCTGCCGATCGCCGCCAGCGTCATCGGCTTTATCCTCAGCCTCGCGCTTTTCGAAACACGTCCCCGCCTCAAACGCGCCAAAGCCTGACACAGGCAAAGGAACATCACCATGTTTAAAAACAAAGTCATCATTTCGTGTGCGATCACCGGCGCGATGCACACGCCCACAATGTCGGACGCCCTGCCGATCACGCCGCAAGAAATCGCCGATCAGTCGATTGCGGCGGCGGAAGCAGGCGCCGCCATCATCCATCTGCACGCCCGCGTGCCGGAAACCGGCGAGCCGACCGGCAGCCCCGATGTTTATGCCCGGTTCCTGCCGGTGATCAAACAGCGCACCGATGCGGTGATCAATCTCACCACCGGGGGCAGCCCGGCGATGTCGGTGCAGGACCGCCTGGCGGGCGCTTTGCGGTTCAAACCGGAAATGTGTTCGCTCAATATGGGCAGCATGAATTTCGCGATCTATCCGGCCGCCAACCGGATCACCCAGTGGAAGCATGGCTGGGAGGAGCCCTATGTCCGCAACAGTGACGATTTTATCTTCCGCAACACGTTCCGCGATATTGCCTATATCCTGGAAGCGATGTCCGACAACGGCACGAAGTTCGAGCATGAATGCTATGATGTCGGGCATCTGTATAATCTGGCGCATTTCGTCGATCGCGGCCTGGTTAAGCCGCCGTTCTTCGTGCAGATGATTTTCGGCATTTTGGGCGGCATCGGCGCCGAACTCGATAATCTGATGTTCATGAAACAAACCGCGGATCGTTTGTTCGGCAAGGGCACGTTCCAATGGTCGGTGCTGGCGGCGGGGCGGCATCAGATGCCCTTTATCACCCAGGCGGCTTTGCTGGGCGGCAATGTTCGGGTTGGGCTGGAAGACAGTCTGTTCCTGGAACGTGGACGCATGGCCGCAAGCAATGCCGAGCAGGTGATCAAAATCAAACGCATCCTGGCCGAAATGAGCCTGGAGCCGGCAACACCCGCCGAAGCGCGGCAGATGCTTGGGCTCAAGGGCGGCAATAACGTCGAGTTTTGATAAGTCTGTAAGTTAATCCAAGGGAAGAAACTTCTTTTTTTCAAAAAAGAAGTTTCTTGTCTTTACTTCGCCTCGGCGCGGAATAAATCTCCGACCGTTTCACGCATCAGGGCGCGGAACCATTGCGCCCCTGGATCGGCCGCCAGATGTTTCGGCCATCGCATGTATTCAACCAGAACCGGCAACGGAAATTCGGGTTCCAACACG
>JAJZHU010000357.1 GCA_021798375.1 Pseudomonadota bacterium
CTACGGCGTCGCGTTCGATCTGGATTCCAACGGCAATCTGGCCCTGGGTCTCGAAGCCGCCCACTCCCACCGCCGCATCGTCCACGCCGGCGGCGATGCCTCGGGCCTCGAAGTCATCCGCGCGCTCGGCGTCCGCGTCGCCGCAAGTCCGCACGTCGAACTGCGCGTCAACCACATCGCGCGGCGCATCCTCACCCGCAACGGCGAAGTCACCGGCCTCGTCGTCGATGCCCCCTACGGTCAGATCATCATCCCCAGCCACCAAATCATCATCGCCAGCGGCGGCGTCGGCGGGCTCTATCTCTCCACCACCAACCCGCTCACCTCCACCGGCAGCGGCCTCGCCCTCGCCGCCCGCGCCGGCGCGGTGATGGCCGACATGGAATTCGTCCAATTCCACCCCACGGCACTCGCCGTCGGGCTCGATCCCATGCCGCTGATTTCCGAAGCCGTGCGCGGCGAAGGCGCCGTCCTGCTCGATGAAACCGGCTGCCGCTTCATGCTCGATGTTCCCGGCCACGAACTCGCCCCGCGCGATGTCGTCTCGCGCAACGTCTGGCGCCAAATCATCGCGGGCCATCAAATATTCCTCGATGCCCGCACCTGCCTGGGCGAGCGCTTCAAAACCCGCTTCCCGGCCATCACCGAGCTTTGCCAATCCAGCGGCATCGATCCCGCCACGCAACCCATCCCCATCCGCCCGGCCGCGCATTACCACATGGGCGGCATCGCCGCGGACGAACATGGCCGCACCTCGCTCCCCGGCCTGTGGGCCATCGGCGAAGCCGCCTGCACCGGCCTGCATGGCGCCAACCGCCTGGCCAGCAATTCACTGCTCGAAGCCGCCGTAACGGGTCTGGCCGCCGCCCAGGACATCCAACAACTCCCGCCACCCACGCGCCTGCCGGTATTAATCGAATCCGCTCCCGCTGCGCAGCCCGCCGAACCAATCCGCGCCATCATGGAACAATACGTCGGCGTACTGCGCGACGAAGCCGGCCTCACCACCGCCGTCGAACAGCTCTCGGCACTCGCCGCCGACGAAGCCACCCAATCCGACCCCGCCCTCGTCGGCTGGATGATCGCCGCCAGCGCGCTCGCCCGCCAGGAAAGCCGTGGCGCCCAAGCCCGCACCGATTTCCCCGCCCATGCCCCCGGCCCCGCGCAACGCCATTTATTGCGCCTGGAAGACATGCAATTGCACTTCCTGCCCCCCACCAGCGTCCAAGCCCGCGGAGCCTGAACCCAATATGTCGATCTCCCCTCTGCCGCAGGTCATGACCGAACCCATGGTGCGCGCCGCCCTGCTCGAAGATCTCGGCCGCGCCGGCGACATCACCAGCGAAGCCGTCATCCCCGCCTCGCTGCGCGCCAACTGCGATTTCGTCGCCCGTGAACCCGGCGTGGTCGCGGGGCTCGATCTCGCCCGCATCGCCTTCAACCTGATCGACCCCAACCTGAAATTCGAGCCCCTGGTCCAGGACGGCGATCGCGCCGTCGCCGGCCTCGTGCTGGCGCGCGTCAGCGGCCCCGCCCGCACCTTGCTTGCCGGCGAGCGCACCGCGCTCAATTTCATGTGCCATCTCTCGGGCATAAGCTCGGCCACCGCCAGCATCGCCGACGCCATCAAACACACCAAAGCCCGTGTCGCTTGCACCCGCAAAACCATCCCCGGCCTGCGCGCCTTGCAAAAATACGCCGTCCGTCTGGGCGGAGGCAGCAACCACCGCTTCGGCCTGGATGACGCCGTGCTGATCAAAGACAACCACATCGCCATCTTCGGCGACATCGCCGCCACCATCCGCCACGCCCGCGCCAATGTCGGCCACATGGTCAAAATCGAAGTCGAAGTCGATACCCTGGATCAATTGGAACGCGCGCTAACCGCCGCTCCCGACGCCATATTGCTCGATAACATGTCCCCCGACATGCTCCGCCAGGCCGTCGCCTTGGTAGGCGGCCGCGCCATCACCGAAGCCTCCGGCCGCATCAACCCCACCACCGCCGTCCCCATCGCCGAAACCGGCGTCGATCTCATCTCGGTCGGCTGGCTCACCCACAGCTCCAAAACCCTCGACATCGGGCTGGATCACCGGACAAAGTAGTCCCAGTCCACACAAAACCTCAATTGCGCAACCTGCCGACCGATGCTTGTGCCTCCCGTCGGCGCGCCTCGTCCGCAACTTCCGTCGTGACCACAATCATGCCGATCGGCGCCAGCGCGATCCCGGCCAGCTTCAAATGCTGAACGCCGAACGGAATCCCTATGATGGTGACAAAGCAAAGAACAGCCGCGCACACATGCCCGATGGCAAGCCAAACGCCCGCCAGCAGAAACCACAACACATTGCCGATAAAGCCCAAACCCCCAGTCCCGACATCGTCTATCCCAAACAGAACTCTCCGGCTGATGGCCTCCTTGCCGAACGGGAAAAACGAAAATTGCCCGATCACAAAACAGGCCTTTCCCCACGGAATCCCAATCACCGTAACGAACGCCAGGATACCGACGATCCACCAGCTCAATCCCATGATCGCGCCGCCCAGGATGAACCATAAAAAATTGCCGATGGCGGTCATGTCCGTTCCTTCAATAATGATACCGGCACTGCGCGACCGGCAATGCATCCTAGAGCATGATCGCCGCAGGTTGAATAACACGTAGGCGTGAATCATGCGTAAAAACAAAAAGCTAGAGCACGTTCGTCGCACGTATATGGTTCAACGTGATCCGAACGTGCTCTAATGCCATGGACCATT
>JAJZHU010000358.1 GCA_021798375.1 Pseudomonadota bacterium
GCCAGCGGATCGACGGCGGGGTAAAAACCCTCGGCCGCCAGTTGGCGCGACAGCATGATGACGCTGTCCATGTGGCTGGAAATCGCCGTCACTGCTGGATCGGTGAAATCGTCGGCGGGCACATAGACCGCCTGGATGGCGGTGACTGCCGCCCCCGCCACCGAGGCGATGCGCTCCTCCAATTGCGCCACTTCGGTGGCCAATGTCGGTTGATACCCCACGCGCGAAGGCAGCCGCCCCAGCAGGCTCGAAAGCTCGGCCCCGGCCTGCACGAAGCGAAAGACATTATCCATCAGCAGCAAGACGTTTTGATGCTTCTGGTCACGAAAATATTCGGCGATCGCCAGGGCCGAAAGCGGCACCCGCCACCGCGCGCCGGGTGGTTCGTTCATCTGGCCATACACCAGCACGGTGCGGGCCAGCACCCCGGAGGTTTGCATGTCGGTGCGCAACTCATGAACCTCGCGCGATCGCTCGCCCACGCCCGCGAACACCGAAATGCCCTGATATTTTTCGACCATGGCGTGGATCAACTCCATCACCAGCACGGTCTTGCCCACCCCGGCGCCGCCGAACATCGCCGCCTTGCCGCCCTGGGCCAGCGGCGCCAACAAATCGATCACCTTGATGCCGGTTTCAAACAGCGCCGTGGCCGAGCTTGTATCGGCCAGCGCGGGCGGCAATTGGTGGATCGGGCGCCGCGGCGTGTCTGGCGGCAACGCCGGCCCATTGTCGCGCACGGTGCCGATCACATCCAGCAACCGCCCCAGGATCGCGTCCCCCACCGGCATCGTCACCGGCGCACCGGTGGCGGTAACGCTCACCCCCCGCGCGAGGCCTGCGGTGGCCTGCAACGCGATGGCGCGCACAACGGTGGGGTTGCGGTGGCTGTGCACCTCCAGAACCAGCGTCTCCGGGCGGTCCCACTGTACCAGCAACGCGCTGTTGATCGGCGGCAGTTCGCCGGTTTCAAAGCTGACATCCACCACCGCGCCCCGAACCGAGACGACAACGCCCTTTGTGGCAACAGAATCCATGAATGATCCGATCGATCACTTTATTTAGATATTCAACCGGATTATGCGCCAATGCGGCAAGAGAACAAATCGAATCAAGACAAAAGACGGGGGAAAATCTTCATTTTTTGCAAAAAAAGCCGCCCCCATCTTTGGCCAATTTTTCTTATGCGGCTTTTTTGTAGATCGTCGCGGCGTACTCGCGGGCGAATAGATCCAAATTCGCGATGATTTGCGCCGAATACTGCCGCAACTCGGCGATGTGGCGTTTCGCATTTTCCCGATCCTGTGCAGTCAATGCCTTTAATGCTTCACGTCCGGTGTCATGCACCAGGCGATGCGGTGCCATCATATCAATATAGGATGGTAACTGCATGGTGATCGGATCGGAAACCGAATCGTACCACAACCCCAACCGGCAAGTATGGTGGGTGGCCAGCGAGTTTGCCGCCAGATTTTCATTCTTCTCCACCGCGTCGGCTATTTTTTTGACGAAGGCGAGGTGGTCTTGTTTGGTCAGTTGAACCAGATCGGCGATGGTTTCCAGGCTGATCCGATCGGCGTCGGATGGATCGATTGCATTTTGTTCGCTGAAACTGATATGCAGCCCGGTGGCGGATTGGTGCATGACAGTGCCGGTGGCGCGCAACCCGAAGCGCGGTAGTGATACGTCGATTGTTTGTTTGGCGGCAGAGATGGTCCCCGCATTGGTTGCGGTGAAGGTGATCTGGCAGCCGCGCTCGGAAATATTGCGTATCAGCCCAGGGAACTGCTGGCCTTGGCAGCGGCATTCCACTTCGCTGTGGCATGGCCGGCGGCGGTCTGCTCGCCGGTCGGCGGTTTCGGATGACGTGCGCACCGCGCGTTTCAGCAAGGCTGGCAATTCGTCGAGCGCCTGGCGCGTTCGGTCCGCCGAGGTGCGCAATGCGTGCGCCACGTTGCTCGCGGTGGTGGTTTCGTTGGCCACGCCGCTCATCAGGTCGTTCACGTCTTGCGCCGCATTGGCCACGGTTTGCACATTGCGGCTGATTTCTTGCGTGGCGGCGGCTTGTTGCAGCACCGCGGCGGCGATCGAGCTGTTAACCTCGGAAATGAGCTTGACCGCATTTATCACGGCTTCGATGGTGCCGATGGCGGTGCTGGAGACGGCGCGGATGGCCTCGACCTTTTGGCCGATCTCGGCCACCGAACGGGTGGATTGGGTGGCAAGATTTTTCACTTCGCCGGCCACGATGGCAAAGCCCTTGCCCATATCGCCAGCGCGTGCGGCCTCGATCGTGGCATTCAATGCGAGCAAATTGGTCTGGTCCGCGATATCATGGATGATGCCCAGGATCGAACCGATCTGATCGGCGGCCTCGCCCAGGCGATCAATCACCTCGCGCGCCTGGTCGGCCTGTTCAACGGCGTTCTCGACGGTGGTGCAGGCATGGCTGAGTTGCTGGCCGATTTCGCCGATCGAGCTGTGCAATTGTTCGGATGCCGCGGCCACGGTTTGCGTTGACGCGAGCGACTGGCCCGAAGCGGTGACGGCGCCCCCCGCGCCATTGCGCACATTGTGGGTCGCCTGTTCCAGATTTTCGACCGAGTTGTAAAGATCCTGGGTGAAAAAGGATATGCTTTCCACCACATCGGCAGGGCAATCGGGTGAAGAAGTTCGTGACAAACGGCTAAAATGCTGAATCTGTGCTGCTCCTCTGATTTATTTTGCGGGGGACGGCGATGGATTGCACAGCATTGG
>JAJZHU010000050.1 GCA_021798375.1 Pseudomonadota bacterium
TCTTGAGCTTTGCGCAACATGCAGATCTGACCCGATTCGGTCGCAATCCCACTGTTGCAAAACAGTCGCAGCTTGGGTGGAATGACCTAAAAAATTCCACCCATGCCGCCTGTATTATTTGCAGGCGGTGATCATGATTTCGATCAGATAGCCAGGATCGGCCATCACCGCTTCCACGCAAGCGCGCACCGGGGCGCCGCCTTCGGGCAGCCAGGCGCTCCAGATTTCGTTCAGGGCCGGGCGGTCAGCCATCGATTTCAGCCAGATATGCGCTTGCAGCAGGCGGGTGTTGTCGGTGCCGTGGGTTTCCAGCAGGGCGTCGATTTGTTCCAGCACATCGCGGGTTTGCGCCTTGATGTCTGCCGACGTGTCGCGTGCGACGATCCCGGCGGTATAAACAAACCCATGATATTCCACGGCTTGGGCCAAAACCTTGTTGGCCTCGGTGCGGATGATACGGCTCATTGGGTGATCCTTGGAAAGATATGGAAATGGGAATTCAGAGCCCGCTGACTTGAGGCTCCGGGTCTTTGTTTTGGCGGTCTTGGCGCGCCCGCCGGGGATCGGCAAGCGCGGGTTATGGCGCCGAGGTATCGCTGTGGCTGCTCATGCAATTCGACACATTGTCATCATGGACGGATCGTTCGATCAGCGGCTGGGTGTTGAACCCGGGCATACCCTCGGCGGATAGCGGCGTGGTGCTGGTGTCGCGCGTGGCCATGTCGGCGCGATTTAGCCGATTATCGACTTTGTCCGCGGCCGCCCGGCAGGCGGCCTCGGCGCGAGCGTGCTGCCTGGTTTCAGGCGTACATCCGCCCAGCAGCGCCAATCCAATCAACATCAATCCATAGACGCGCATCTTCGTGGTCTTTCTTACTTGCTATCTATCGGTGAGGCGCAGTTCGATGCGCCGGTTGCGAGCATAGGCCTCTTGTGTGTTGGCCGGGTCAAGCGGTTGATTATCGCCAAAGCCGGTGGCGGCCAGATGTTTGGGGGAAATGCCCTGGGTGATCAGGAATTTCACCACATTGACCGCGCGTTGGGTGGAAAGCTCCCAATTCGAGGCAAAGGCGCCGGTGATCGGTTGACGGTCGGCGTGACCATCGACACGCAGGATCCAGGGAATGTCTTTGGGGATCGTGGGCGCGATTTCACGAAAGGTTTGCGCCAGCTTGGTCAGACGTTCGCGCCCCTGATCGGAAAGCTGCGCCGATCCGACCGGGAACAGCACCTCGGATTGGAACACAAAGCGGTCGCCGACGATATCGATGCCCGGCTTGCCGGCCAACACCTGCCGTAAACGGCCAAAAAATTCCGAGCGATAGCGTTGCAGTTCCTCGACCTTGGCGGCCAGGGCGACATTCAGCTTTTGGCCCAGATCGGTGATTTCAGCGTCTTTCTGCGCATCGGTGGCTTTGGCCACGTCCAGCGCTTCGGAAAGCGCGGTCAACTGGCTGCGCAATTGCGCGATCTGCCAATTCAACAGCGCCACTTGCTGCTTGGCATCGGCCTCTTCCTGGCTTTGTTTGGCGGTGGTGGCTTCGGCATCGTTCAGCCGTTGTTGCGCCGATTGCAATTGCAACTGCGTGTCTTGCTGAGCGGCGGTCAATTTATCGCGCGCGGCCTGGGCATCGGTGACGGCTTGTTGCAAGGCAGCGAGCTTGGCGTTCAGCGCATCGCGCTGTGAGGTGGCGGTGGAGAGATCCTTGGTCAATTGCGAGATCGAAAGCCGCAGATCGTTGCCGTGGCTTTTCTCCAACGACAACATGTCGGTGAGTTGCGCCACCTGACGGGTTAGCACATCCAGCGCCTTTTCGCGCCCCGACAACGCCGAGGACAGGAACGCCTGCGCCAGCACGAACACCAGCAGCACGAAGATGATGACCATCACCAGCGTCGAGAGCGCGTCGACATAGCCTGGCCAGGCATTGAGCCCGTTGTTGCCTCGCCGGCGAATTCGCGCCGCCATTAAAATTGTCCGCTATCGGCCGGGTTGGCATCGAACGCGCCGCCCCCCTTTGCCGCGATGGTCTTGGTGAGAATGCGCAGATCGTTGCGCAGGTCGGCGGCCGACTGCTGGCGCCCGGCTTCGCCTTCCTGGATCATGCGCGCGAGCAAATGTTCGATCGACCGCAGCGAGCCGCGCATCTGTTCGTCTGCCTCGGGGCGCAGATCGGCGAAGCGTTGCAGCGCCGGGCCAAGCTGGGCGTGGCTTTCGGCGATGCGCAGCATCAATTGCTGGTTGGTGCGCATGGTATCGGAAAGCGTGGCGACGCGCTCGCCCAGGGCCGCCACGGCTTGATTGGCGGCGATGCGGCTGTCTTCGCCGCGCGTCAGCGTGTGTTGCAACGCTTCCATATTTTCGGCGGTTTGTTCCAGCAAAGCCTGCACATAGGCGGGGATCGGCGCATCGGAGGAGATTTCCATCCCGCCGCCGGAAACGCGGGTGACGCCGGCCAGCCATTCTTCCAATTCGTTGAAAAAGCGATTCTGCGCCTGTCCGGCGGTGAGATCGAGAAAGCCGAGCACGAGCGCGCTGGCCAGACCGAACATCGAGGCCGAAAAAGCCGTGCCCATGCCGGCCAACGGCTTGGCCAGCCCCAGTTTCAGTTGATCGAACATGGCATTGATGTCGCCGCCGCTGACGCTCATCGAGGCGATCACATCCGATACCGCGCTGACGGTTTTCAGCAACCCCCAGAAGGTGCCAAGCAGGCCGAGGAAGATCATCAGCCCGGTCATATAGCGCGAAAGCTCGCGGCTTTCATCCAGGCGGCTGGCCAAACTATCGAGCATCGATTTGGTGGCCGCGGGGGAGAGTAATAATTTGCTTTCACCTCCGCCGGCTTGGACGTCTTTGCGGGCGATGTGGCTGGTGAGCATGCCGGCCATGGGGGCGAGCAGTTTGGGCGGGGCGGCATTTCCCATGCGGGGGCGCTCGCCGCGCAGATTTTCGATCCAATCGACTTCCGCTTTCAACAACGCGACCTGACGCAGATTCCAGGCGATGCCGATGGCCAGGATGACAAAGATCAGTCCGTTCAGCCCCGGATTATTGTTGAAGGCGGTGATCAGCCGGGGCGACAGCAGCACCACCAAGAGGGCTACCGCCACCAGGAACCCGTACATGCGATAAAGATATTGGTCCGGTTTGGTCATGATGACTCCGAAGGAAGCTGCTGCGGGACACAGTGCGAGAAAGGGCGTTCAGCGGGGGTGGGTGTTCAGATCGGTGATGTCCAGCCGGTCGGCGGGGAGGGCGGCATTGTCCGAGGATGGGGCATGCGAGCGTACGTAGATTTTTTCGGACGCGAGGCCCGCATCGATCAGGATCGCGCGCGCCGCAAGCGCCCGAAGCAAGGAAAGACGGCGCGGGGTGGAAGGATCATTGTTGTTGCGGCCGGCAAACGCATCCAATGCCACCGGGCCGGGCAAGGATTTGCGCGCGAAATCGCGCAGCGCCCGATCCATTGCGGGATTCAGATCGAAATTGTCGCCGCTGTACAGCAGACGAATGCCGGAGGGTATCGCGATGGCGCGTCCGGGAGCGTCGGCCACTGGTTTGGGTGGGATCGGCTTGCTGACCGGGCGGACAGGTACTACGACCGGCGGCGGCAATTTGGCGATCTCGGGCGGGGCGGTGGCCAGGACGGGGATGCTGACGGCGACGGGCGCCGCCGGTTTTGCGACCGCCGGTTTCGAGATTTTTGGCCTTGAAATCGCCGGCGCCGAGACCGCCGGCTTTGAGGTCTTGGGCGGCGTTGGCGGTGCCACCGACGCCGGCGCGGCTTTGAGGTGCGCCAACGCATCGGGGTTCAACGTCACCTGGGCCCGCGCCTTACCGGCCCCGGCCCATCCGCCCATCACGGCCAAGCCGCTCATTACACTCAGACATAGAAGAAAATAAGATCGCATGACCCCAGTCTAAAGCAGGCCGGGCGCGATGAACAGGGTAGGACGGGAAGTTCAGGTCTTCTGCAGCGATATCGCGCTGACGGCGGAAACGCCCAGGCTGCTGGCCATTTCGGTGGGGACCAATATGGTGGCGCCGCGGTCTTTGTTCATTTCATACAGCAAATTCATTTGCCGCAGTTGCAACGCCACCGGGTGCGCCGCATACAGCAGCGACGCCGCCACCACCTGTTCCGCGATCGCTTCTTCCGCCGAAGCAAGCGTGACGCGGGCCATCTTTTCGCGCTCTGCCTGGGCCTGGCGGCTCATGGCGTCTTGCAGTTCGGGCGGAATCGAGACGTCCTTGATCTCGACCGATATCACCGCAATGCCCCAATCCTTGGTTTTGCCGCCGATGGTTTGGCGCAGTTGTTCGTCGGCGGTGCGCCGATCGGACAGCAGGCGCGAAAGTTCGGTGGCGCCGATCATCTCGCGCAACGAGGTCTGGGCCACGCGCTCGATGGCCTGGGCATAATTTTGAATGCGAATGGCGGCCGATTTGGGATCGGCGACTTGCCAAAACACGATGGCATCCACCCCCACCGCGACGGTGTCCTTGGTCAGCGCCTGCTCGGCGGTGATCGAGTTGGTCTGGATGCGCAGATCGATGTTGACCACGACATTGTCGATAAAGGGGATCACAAAATAAAGGCCTGGTCCCTTGATGGCGTGGAACCGGCCCAACCGCAGCACCACGCCGCGCGTCCACTCGCTGGCGATGCGCACCGAGCGCAGTGCAACCAGCAATATCGCTGCATAGACGAAGATGGTGACTGGTGAAATTCCGGCCGAGAGATCGGGCATGGGGCATCCGTTTTTGGTGGTTATGGACGCAGTGTAGCGCATCTGGGGCAGCGCGCGGAGGATATGTTGCTTTCCCCGGGGCAAATTATTCGTATTTTTCCCATGTTTAAAACGGAAACTCCACGTCCACGCGCCAGCGCAGCGCGTTGGTGGGGCTGGCGTCTGTCAGCCCGTGCAGATAACCAGCCTCATAGGTCAGGCTCCCCGCGTTCCCGAGCCCGATCTGGCTGAGACGCAGCCTGCCCAACAACACCGGGCCCGCCAGCAATTGCTGGTTTTGGAAATTGTTGCCGTGGGTGAGCGTGCCGGTGTCGCCATAGACTTCGATGCCGGGGGAAAGCGGCGTCCACAGGTTCCATCGCGTCTGTCCGGCATAGCTGAAATCGAACCCTTGATTGGTTTGATCGGGGCCGAATTGGCGGGTGAGAAACAGATTGACGGTGGTGGTGGTGTGGCCGATGTCTTTGGCGATGGCCGGGCCGAAGGTGAGTTCGTTCGCACCGGCGTATTTGCCGCGGGCGACGGTTTGTCCATATTCGGCGTAGATGCCGACATCGGCCCAATATTGGCCGGGATTGGTCAGGCGAAAGGTGTTTTCGGTCACAATCTGCGTGAGCACGTTGGCCTGTCCGCCACCCGGAGCGCGAGCCCAGCCAAATTCGATTTCACTGTGCCACCAAGGCGTAAGGCCGGTGCCGAATTCGGCGGTGTAGCTTTGGGCGTTGGATCTGTCGGGCAGGTGATCATAGGTGCTGGAACTGTTGTTTTCGAGTTCCATTTCGCCCAGATCGATCTCGTCGGGCGAAACCACGCGATAATCGGCCCAGGCGGGTTCGGCGGCGGCGAGCATGGCCGACAGGATCAGCCCCGCGATGATTTGCTTTCTCATTTCGCCACCAGCACACCTTGCGCGGTGTCTTGGTGGAAGTCACCGAAGAAATGGTACGTCCCGGGATCGAGCGGGCCGAGATAGACCGTGATGGATTTTCCGGCCGGCACCAGTTCTTCGCGGTCGAGATCGTTGCTTTCAAATTCGTCGTCGGTGGCATCGAGATTTTGCACCTGGAGGGTGAATTTCTGCCCCGCCGGCACGTCGATGTGATCGGGCACGAAATGATGATCGCGGAATTGCAGCACGGGTAGATCGGCTGCTTGGGCGGGTGATTTCGTCGCTATCGCCATCGCCAGGACGGCGATCAGCGTCGAAAGAGAGAGCCGGGTGGTTGTCTTGGTTGTCATGAAGGGGCCTAGATGCAATTGCGAAGCATTATCAACAACGGCAGATGTAGCGATGCCGATAATGCAGTGCAAGAGAAATATTGACCGGATTGGATGACGGGCGAGATGTAAAAAGGGAGCCCGAGGGCTCCCCTTGTGTTGTGTGGTGACCGCAACCGGCGGGGCGCGTTGGGCGGGGGCAGTCGTTCCTATGCGCCCAACACCACGCCGATGGCGGTTGCGCAGATCACGGCCAACCAGCCGACCGGGTTGTCGTTGGCGATCCCCACCGAGAGTACCGCGAGCAAGCCGGTGGCGCAGCCCAAAGCGCCGCAGGCCACTGCCAAGCCATAGCGGACACTGGGCTTGTTGGGGTCGTCTATCCGCAAACGGGTGGTCAACTCGCGCGGGACGTAATCAATACGACGGACTTGTGGCATGATCGATTCCTGTCTTTTGAACGAATGTTCCTTATTTTTTATTTTGGTATTTTTATCCCGGCGGCTTATCTGCCCAGGGTGTGCCCCCTGATTATAACCAGTTTGTGAAAATTAGTTTAGTAACGAAGTATCAATCAAGCAAGCTGAATACGTCAGAAATCGAGCAACACTGCCAAAAACTGTGCTGCATTGCAGTGATGGCCGGGTGGTATTGTTTGCGGGATAGCGTAGATTGATTTGGCGTATCGAAGAAAGAAAACATTTTGCCCGACCGTTTGCACCGATTATTACGTCGCGCCGGCCCCGGATTGATCACAGGGGCCGCGGATGACGATCCTTCCGGGGTTGTAACCTATAGCGCCGCGGGTGCCGCATTTGGCATGATGCTGGGCTGGACCGTGGTGCTGTGTCTGCCGTTCATGGTCGCGGTCCAGGAGATTTCAGCGCGAATCGGCCGGGTGACGGGCGGCGGGTTGGCGGTAACATTGCGCCACCATACGCCGGCCTGGTTCTCGTTGGCGGTGGTGATTTTGTTGG
Source organism: Pseudomonadota bacterium (assembly GCA_021798375.1). Taxonomy (GTDB): domain Bacteria; phylum Pseudomonadota; class Alphaproteobacteria; order Acetobacterales; family Acetobacteraceae; genus JAJZHU01. The sequence goes on from JAJZHU010000050.1 coordinate 6,951, forward strand.
CGGTGGCGAACATCATCAATCTGGGCGCCGATGTTGGGGCCATGGCCGATGTCTCACACCTGATGTTCGGCGCGCCGGCGGCGATGTGGGCGGTGGCGATTGCCGTGATTTGCGCGTGCAGCGCGATTTGGATTGATTATCGGCATTATGTGCGGGTGATGAAATTTCTCACTTTGCCGTTGCTGGCCTATTTTGTGTTGCTTTTTATCGTGAAAACCGATTGGCGTGCCGCCTTGATGGGGGTGTTGATCCCGCATGTGCCCCGCACGCGCGCGGGTTGGACCATGGTGGTGGCGGTGTTTGGCACCACCATCAGCCCCTATCTGTTCTTTTGGCAAGCGGCCACCGAAGCGGAAGACGAACTGCTGCTGGACGATCCGCGCCCTTTGCGTGAACACACCGACGATGCTCCCGGCGAAATGCGGCGCATCGGGTGGGATACCTGGACTGGGATGATTTATTCCAATTTGGTGGCGTTGGCGATCATTTGGGGGGCGGCTTCAACGCTGCACGTGCACGGGATTCTTGGTATTGAAACCGCCGCCCAGGCTGCTTCCGCCCTGGGGCCGGTGGCCGGGCCTTATGCGATGTATCTGTTCGGTTTCGGCATCATCGGCACCGGGTTGCTGGCGGTGCCTGTGCTGGCGGGGGCGGTGGCTTATAGCGTGGGCGAGGTGCGGGGGTGGCATGTGGGATTGAACCGCAAGGCGCGCGATGCGGTTGCATTTTACGTCATTCTTGCCGCCAGCACTTTCATCGGATTGCTGTTGGCGTTGTCGCCGCTCGATCCGATGCGGGCGTTGGTGGGGGCGGCGGTGGTGAACGGGGTGGTTGCGGTGCCATTGATCGTGATCATCACCATTTTGGGGATGCGCCAAAGCGTGATGGGCGATTTGACGTTGCCGCGATGGTTGGTGGTGGGTGGCTTTGCCTCGGCGGTGCTGATGGGTGTGGCCAGCCTGGCGATGGTGTTTCTTTAACCAAACATTAGGAAGCGGTGTGCGACTGTGTGCGCATGAGCCAGCGCCCGCACATCCATATCGCCACTCCCTGTTTCGGTGGCATGGTTACCCAATCCTATATGCAATCCGTGTTGCGTCTGATGCAGCACGCGGGGCAGGCGGGGTTTGAATTGTCCTTGTCGATGTTGGGCAACGACAGTTTGATCACCCGCAGCCGCAACACGCTGGTGGCGCGTTTTCTGGACCAGCCCGAGGCGACGCATCTGATGTTCATCGATGCTGATATTGGTTTCGATCCTGTGCAGGTGGAACGCATGTTGCGCGCCGGGCGCGATGTGGTCGCCGGCATGTATCCGTTGAAATTGAACGATTGGGGCGAGGCGACGGCTTCGCATCTGGCGGCGGGCGAGAATTTCGACACCGCCGGTTTGCGCTATGTGGGATTGGTGGCCCAATCCGAGGTTCCCGGCGCCGATGGCTTTGTGCGCGGCACCTATGCCGCGACGGGGTTTTTATTGATGTCGCGCGATTGCCTGTTGCGTATGATCGCGGCCTATCCGCAAACCAAATACAGCGCCATCCAATCCTGGCCGCCGCGCCCGGCCAGCCCCCATCAATATGCGTTGTTCGATTGTTTGATCGAACCGGAAACCGGTATTTATTTGTCCGAAGATTATGCGTTTTGCCGCCGTTGGCGCGATTTGGGCGGCGAGATCTGGCTGGATACCCAAGGGTCACTGACCCACAGCGGAAGTTGCGATTTCGTCGGACGGCCCGATTTAAGATGGAAATAGGGCGTGGGAACGAGTTTTCATTCCTGTTTTTTCGTTCGTGCCGAACGCGGGGAACGCCGCTGGCTCGCCGCCATTTACCGGCGACAAGGATAAATCGGACAGGCTGTAGCCATGGGCGCGGATGAGGCGGTCGAACGCCATTATCGCATCGTAGGTGTCGGAGTAGCGCCCGAATTGCAGGCGCTTGAGGGCCGCGGCGTTGGCAGTGGAAAATGCGAGCTTTTTGCACAACGACTGCCACACGCTGCGTTGCGGCGGCAGGGCGGGGGCAGCGACCTGCGACAATGCATGCAGCCAACGGTCGAAATAGGGCCGATTTCGATCGTGGGTTTCGATGTCGATGGGATGTGGCGGCAGATCGAGAAACCGCCAGATGCGATCCATTTCGCGCGAGGGTGTTTTGATAAAGGATTCGTAGGAGATCATCATCACACGACGCAGATGCGGCAGATCGGCGGCTAAAATTTCATGCGCGCGCAACCAATGGGCGATCAGGCTGAACGGGCTGGTGTGGGTCCATTTCTGCGTGGCCAACGCCACCGCGATCGGGTGGCGCGTAAGGATGATAAAACGCGCCGTGGGGAACATGCTTTGCAACAATCGGGTGCGCAACAGGTTGGGGGGAGATTTTTCCACCAGCCAGGAACGATTGGCCTGATGATATTGCGCCCATTGCGCGGCCATGGCGGCGGCATTGGCCTGGGTGGCGTATGGCGAGTGCTCGGTCATGTGCGACCCGGAATCAAACGCAAAGCGACCGGCGCCACCGAAAGCCTGGCCGATGGGCAGGATATTTTGCAGGAATTGGCCTTCCTGTTCGATGGCCGGGGTGTTTTTGAAACAGGCAATCTCTGGATGCGACGCAATGGCATTGGTCAGCAACGTAGTGCCGCTACGGTGTAGCCCGCACACAAACACGTTGCCGGGTGCTTTCGCTGTCAAACTTGCCGTCCCCGATCATATCATTCCTTTAATTACTTATAATATGGTCGGCTTGCCAGCCGCATCCGGCGGAAATATTGTGAAGGAATGTGAATTCATGGATCGCGCGTGATCAATCCAGTTTGATCGTTACCGGGCAATGATCCGATGGTTGTTCTTCGTTGCGCACTTCACGATCGGGCAGGGCATAGATCAGTTTTTCAGCCAGACGCGGCGACAGCAAAGCGTGATCGATGCGCAAGCCTTTGTCGCGCGGCCAGCAGCCGACCTGGTAATCCCAAAAACTATAAATTATTTCAGTGGGGTGCAAGGCGCGCACGGCGTCGGTTAGGCCCAACCATAATAGTGCGCGAAATTCCGCCCGTGTTTCCGGCCGCACCAGCGCATCGCCCGGCGGCAGCGTGCCCTGGGCCAGATCCGCATCGGTTGGGCACACATTGTAATCGCCCGCCAGCATAAAATCGTGGTCTTGCTCCAGCAATGCCGCGGCGCGGGCGCGCAGGGCTTTCATCCAGCGCAACTTGTAGGCATATCCGGCATCGCCGCCCGAATTGCCGTTGGGCAGATACAGATTGCCCACCAGGATCGATTCGCATTCGATTTCCAGATAACGCGCTTGCGCATCGTCCAATCCCGGCAAGCCGCGCGCGGTGACATTGAACGGCAGGCGGGAGAGGATTGCCACGCCATTGTAGCTTTTTTGGCCCAGCACCACCGATTGGTAACCCAACGCCGCGAAATTGGCCGCCGGAAAGGCGGGCTCCTCGCATTTTATTTCTTGCAACAAGAGCAAATCGGGCTGTTGGACGGCAAGGAAGCGTTCGACGTGTGCTGCGCGGGCGCGCACCGAATTGACGTTCCAGGTCGTGATCTTCATGCGTTTAGAGCAATATGCCATATGCTTGCTACCTCTTGATGGCATGAAATTGCTCGCTAAAACAAAGAACTAGAGCCTGATGACGCAGATAATTCGAGCAAACCTAAAGTCATCAGGCTCTAGTCGACCGAAAAACTGGTGCCGCAGCCGCAGGATGATTTGGCCTGCGGGTTGCGCACGGTGAAATAGCTGCCCATCAGACTGTCGGTGTAATGCAATTCGGAGCCCGCCAGCATTTCCAGACTGGCCGGATCGACCAGAACCCTGGCGGCGCCGGTTTCGATCAACGCATCGTCTTCCTCGCGTTGATCGGTGATGTCGAATTTATACTGAAACCCGTTGCAGCCCCCGGCCAGCACCGCCACGCGCAAAAATGGCCCGTGTTCGGCAAGAATTTCGGTGAGCTGGTTGGTTGCTTCGGTGGAAAGTTGGAAAGGAATGTCGGTCATGATGGATAAGATAGGTGAAGCCGGCGCGAGTTTAAAGGGATGTGTTCGTCTTCCCACGCCGCCGATAAGATTGTATGCGAGAAGCCATGGATCTCGCACCCTACGCCAGCCGTCCCGAAAACTCCCGTGGCCGGTATCATCTTGAGCCCGTAGCACAAACGCGCAGCACGTATCAGCGCGATCGGGACCGGGTGATCCACAGCTCGGCCTTTCGCACGCTGCAATATAAAACCCAGGTGTTCGTTAATCACGAGGGCGATTTCTTTCGCACCCGGCTCACTCATTCGATCGAAGTGGCGCAGATCGCTCGCAGTTTCGCGCGCAGTTTGCGTGCCGACGAGGATCTTACCGAGGCGTT
>JAJZHU010000359.1 GCA_021798375.1 Pseudomonadota bacterium
TTATTACTTCGGATCGGTCAGTGTAGCGCCGCTTGCAGTCAAGGTCAGATCGCGCTCGTAAGACACGTAATGGAAGCGATGCGCGGTGTGACCGGCGTGGATGGCGAAAGCGATGTGATAGGGAACGCCAACGGCAAGATTGGTGAATGGTGCGCCGGCATTCAGCGGCCGGCTGATCGTCACCGACCAAACACCGCCAGCGAAGGTGGCATCAGCCGTAACGATGTTGGTGGGAGCAGCTGCGCGTTTATCGAACACGATCTCGGTCGCCGGTTTGGCCGGTTGACCGGGATTGAGCAACGCCTGCCAATATTCCAACTGATCGCCACTCGCCTTGAGCGTGGCAAGCGTATCCGCCGGAGCCAGTTCGTCGCCGCCGCCCTGACGTGTCAGCTTGGCCCTGGTGCGCGCCAGATACATGGTGCGCGTGGCGCCATTGGCACTTGGCATGCCTGTCTCGTCATCATGGCAAGCGGCCCAGCAACCGGCACGGTTGGCGGCGGGATCCTTGCCATTGTCGAACATCACCGTAACCTTGGTGTCATAGTCCGGATCTTGGTTGGAGTTCGGCTGCGCACCCTCGTTGAACTCAAGATGCACATACAGATTGGTGCCGTCGTTGGCCACCTTGACCGTGGCCGGGAAGGCGCCGGGTTTGCCGGCGATCGGTGTCGGTTCGATCGATGGCTTGGGACCCGTCTTAAAGGTCCGCACCGTGCCGGTAACGATCTGCGGCCCCATGTCCTTTTCTTCGCCGATATGACAGACGGCGCAATCCTTGCCTTTGCGGAAATCCGTTGCGCCCGACATATCGTCGGGGGTCAGCGCCCATTCAAAAGACGACTGACCGGGATAGAATAATTCCACCTCGTGGCCCGGCACGCTCGCCCAATCGGGGGCGGCGGCGTGGGCCAAGGGTGCGGCGAACAGGGTAGCGAAAGCGGCGGTAACGAGCGGTCTGAACAATTTGGACATGAATCGTCTGGCCTTCCTGGGTCTCTGATCTGCTAGTTGATATCGAAGTTGGTGGGGGCCGCTTCGGCCGGCGGATGGTAGAAATTCTTGTGGGTGATGCCCTTGTGGCAATCGACGCAGTTTTCATTCTTGGCCCAGGCGTCGGTGTGCATGCTGCGCGCGCTGGGGGGCTGCTGGTCCATCTTCATGCTGCTGTAATCGTGGCAATGGCGGCACTCGCGGGCATTGCTTGCCGCGAACTTGGCCCACACCTGCTTCGCCAATTCCGGACGCGCTTTTTCGAAATTCGCAACATTGCTCATGCCCTGGAAGAAAAAGGCATAGAGCTCGCCGACCGTGGCAAGCTTGACCTTGGTTTCCTCAATCCAGTTATACTGGGGAACGTGGCAGTCCGGGCACCCGGCATGAGCGCCATACTGATTCGAATAATGCGAGCTTTTCAGGTAATCCTGATACACGGTGTCCCGCATCACATGGCAGGTGATGCAAAATTCGGTGCGGCTGGTATATTGGACCGCGCTGACCCAGGTGGCGAAGATGCCCCAGCCAACCGCCATCGCACCGAGCGCAACCACCAAAAAGCGCCATTGTTTGCGCGCCCAGGCCAAGGTGCAACTGCAAACGCCGCCCTTATTTCCGTTCTGTGAAAGCTTATCGTCCGACATATCGTCTCTAAATCCTAAAATTGCGGCTGACTCTTTACGCGGATGCAACAACCCGCCCCCAATTGCCAGCTCACAGGCAGACGGAAAATCCAAACCAATTTCCGGTCCGGATTTATTCTTGGCCGCAACGTCCCGCCGATATGGGGCCGCTTGTAGGTCCAGATGTGCGATAAATTAATGATACCAGGGGGGATTGGTCGCTTTGGCTATTTGGCCGTGGCATTTTTGCCACGCAATCTAGCCCGCCGACCGCGCGACGTTCGGCGTATTTTCTTGCACTATTGCCGCAAACCGCGCGACTCGGGTCACGATCTCGTCTTGTTGCAGCGATCCGAATCCAAGCAAAACGGCCCGCCCGCACGACAAACGAACGCGCGTTTCGGCCGCCAGCGCCGCGGCTTCCAACCCGCAGCTTCGGGCCAGCGCCGCAAGATAACTGGACGAGCCTTCATAGCCCGGCGGGAACCATACCAGATGCAGCCCGGCCTGTTCGCCCCAGGTCCTTGGCGCCGCGCCAAAATGCCGGTCCAGCGCCGCCAGCATCGTGTCGCGTCTCATGCCATATGCCTTGCTCAGGCCATGCAGATGGCGGGCGTAATCGCCATTGTCCAAAAACATGGCCAAAGCCGTTTCTTCCAGCGAACCCCGGCAATCGTCGATCCGCGACAGCAACGCATTGGCGTCGCCGATCAAATTGCGCGGGATGATCACATAAGCCAAACGGATCCACGGCCCGAGCGACGCACAAAAACTGCCGAGATGAATCACGCGGGCATGTCTATCCATGCCCATCAGCGAAGGATGCATGTTTTCGTGATGATGCAGTTGGCTGCCGAAATCTTCTTCCAGAATCAACGATCCGTTGCGTTCAGCCCAGTTCAGCAAGGCGATGCGGCGCTGCTGGGCCATCACGACGCCAAGCGGCCCTTGATGTTCGGGGGTGACATAAGCCAGGGCAAAATCGCCGGCCGGCAGATGACTGGTACACAACCCTTCCGTGTCGGTTGGAATCCGCACCAACTCGGCGCCCTGGCCCGCAAGCGCCGCCGCGGCGTTGGCATCGCACGGATCTTCGACAACGGCGCGCGCGATCGGA
>JAJZHU010000051.1 GCA_021798375.1 Pseudomonadota bacterium
CCGGGGGCACGGTGATCGATGTGCCGGTTCAACCCGGACAGGCCTCGCCGGCCGGGTTGGAAATTCTGTCCGGACTCAACCCCGGTGACCGTCTGGTTGCGCCATGAGACTGGGTATCTCTGGCAACCTCACCAAATCCACGCTCCATTCGCCGCTCACACCGCTGTTCCTGCTCGCGGCGCTGATCGCCGGAATCATCGCGCTATCCACCATCCCGCGCGAGGAAGATCCGCAAATCAGCGTGCCGATGGTCGATATCATGGTGAACGCCGGCGGGATGCGCGCCGCCGACGCCGCGCAATTGGTGACCAAGCCGCTGGAGGCCATCGTCAAAAGCATCAATGGCGTCGAGCATGTCTATAGCGAGACCCAGGACAACCAGGTTCTGGTAACGGCGCGCTTTTTTGTCGGCACCAATGAAGACGACGCCATCGAGCGGGTGCAGGCCAAAATCAACGCCAATCTGGCCAGCATCCCCACCGGCGTTCCGGCCCCGATCATCATCGGGCGCGGCATCAACGACGTGGCGATCGTGACATTGACGCTAACGCCGAAACGCCAGGCAGCCGCCCGCTGGAACGACAAAGACCTGGGGCAGTTGGCGGAAAAATTGCGGCTGGAATTGGTCAAAACCAACAATGTCGGGCTGACTTACCTTGCCGGCGGCGCCGACAATCAGATCAGGGTCGAGCCCGATCCGGCCAAGCTGGCGCTGTATGGCGTAACGCTGGAGCAATTGGTGAGCAAGGTGCGCGATGCCAACCAGACCTTTCCGGCCGGATATTTGCGCGATGCCGGCGTGGAGCGCAGCGTGGCGGTGGGGCAGACCTTGCAAGGCGTGCCCGACATCGGCCTGCTGGTGATCACCACGCGCGACAATCGGCCCGTCTATGTGCGCGATGTGGCCAATGTGGTGGTGGGGGCGGCGCCGGTCGAATATCAGGTGTGGAATTTCGCGCCTGACGCCAAGGGAGTGTGGCATCGCACCCCGGCGGTGACCGTTGCCATTGCCAAACGCGCGGGCACCAATGCCGTAACATTGTCGCAGGATCTGCTGGCACGGGTGAAAACCCTGCAAGGCACGCTGATCCCGCCCGATATCAACGTAAGCGTGACCCGCAATTACGGCCAGACCGCCAACAGCAAAGCCAATGAACTGTTGCTGCATCTGGCCATCGCCACCATTTCCATCGTCGCCCTGATCTATATCGCCATCGGCCGGCGCGAGGCGATGGTGACGGCGATCGTGATCCCCACCACCATCCTGCTGACCTTGTTCGCCTCGGAGTTGATGGGCTATTCGATCAACCGGGTGAGTCTGTTCGCGCTGATCTTCTCGATCGGCATTCTGGTCGACGACGCCATCGTGGTGGTGGAAAATATCGCCCGCCATTGGGGAATGCACGATGGCCGTCCGCCGGGGCAGGCGGCGGTCGAGGCGGTGGCCGAGGTGGGCAATCCGACCATCGTGGCGACGCTGACGGTGATCACGGCCCTGCTGCCGATGAAATTCGTCTCGGGCTTGATGGGGCCGTATATGGCGCCGATTCCGGTCAATGCCTCGGCGGCGATGCTGTTTTCGTTCTTTGTGGCGATGGTGATCGCACCGTGGCTGATGCTGCGGGTGCCGACCGGCAAGAAAATCCACGAGGAATCCTCGGACGGCGGCAAATTGGGCCGTTTTTACCGCCGCATGGCGACGCCAATCCTGGCCAGCCGCAGACGCGCGGGGATATTTTTGGCGGCCGTCGGGATTGCCACGCTGCTGGCGTGCGCCATGTTCGCCACCAAGACCGTGGTGGTGAAATTGCTGCCGTTCGACAATAAATCCGAGCTGGATGTGGTGTTGAACCTGCCCGAGGGCTCCAGCCTGGAAGAGACGCAACGGGCGTTATTCCAGGCCGCCGTCATCGCCGGGAAAATGCCCGAGATGCGCAGCATGCAAGCCTACGCCGGCACCGCCGCACCGTTCAATTTCAACGGGCTGGTACGGCATTATTATCTGCGCGACACCCCCGAAGTGGGCGAGTTGCAGCTTGACCTATCAGACAAATCCGACCGCTCGCGCGCCAGTCACACCATCGCAATGGATCTGCGGCGGCAATTGCTGCAAGGCCTGACTCTGCCCCAGGGCAGTGTTCTGAAAGTGGTGGAAGTGCCGCCCGGCCCACCGGTACTGGCGACGCTGCTGGCCGAAATCTATGGCCCTGATCAGGCCACGCGGCGCGCCGAGGCGGAGGAAGTGAAAAAGCTGTTCCATCAGGTGCCGTGGATCGTGGACATCGATGACAGCTATGGCCATCCGCGCCCGCAACTGCGCATTTCGATCGATCAGGACCGGTTGGAATCACTCGGGGTCGAACAATCGGCGGTTTACGACACGATTGGCGCATTGTTGGGCAGCACCAGCGTGGGATATTCCTACAACGGCACCCGGCGCACCTCGCCTGATATCGTGATCGGTCTGCCGAAAGACGATCTGGCCTGGACAGCGCGTTTGGCCTCCACCCCGGTGCCCGCCAACGCCATGCCGGGCAGTAACCGGATGGTGGAACTGGGCCAGCTTGTGCATGTGACGCGCGAAGCTGGATCGGGCGTGCTGTTCCGCCGCGACGGGCATTTTGCCGATATGATCACCGGCGAATTGGCCGGCGCCTATGAAGCGCCGATTTACGGCATGTTCGCGGTGGATGATCTGATCAAAACCCATGATTGGGGCAAGCTCGCCAAGCCCACCGTGCTGTTTCACGGCCAACCCGCCGACGAGGCGAAACCATCCTTGCTGTGGGACGGCGAATGGGAGATCACCTATGTGACCTTCCGCGACATGGGCATTGCCTTTGGCGTGGCGCTTGTGGGTATTTACGTGCTGGTGGTGGCGCAATTCGGCAGTTTCAAATTGCCGTTGGTGATCCTTACGCCAATTCCGCTGACGTTGATCGGCATCGTCATCGGACACATCATATTCAACGCCCCCTTCACGGCGACCTCGATGATCGGCTTTATCGCCTTGGCCGGGATTATCGTGCGCAACTCGATCCTGCTGGTCGATTTCGTGCGTCACGGCGCGGGACACGGCAAAACACTGCGCGAAATATTGCTCGATGCCGGCGCGATCCGTTTCAAACCGATCCTACTCACCGCACTGGCGGCGATGATCGGGGCGGTTACGATTTTGCTCGATCCCATTTTTCAGGGGCTGGCGATTTCTTTGCTATTTGGCCTTGCATCTTCGACAATGCTGACAGTCCTTGTAATACCGGCGATTTATGTCGTGTTGCGCGATGCGGAAGCGGTAAGATGATCCATGTTTGGTAAAAATCCTCGTCTGGATTTTGAAATCTTCGCGGCACTGGCCGTCAAGGCCGTGCTTTTAACGGCACTTTATTATATTTGCTTCGGCCCGTCGCATCAAATCCGGGTCGATGCCCAAAAAATCGATCAACATCTGTTTTCTTCGCCTTCCCCCACAACAAGCAGGTGACAAATGTTTCCCGATCAACTTGTCGAGTTGTCGCGATTGCAATTTGCGCTGACCGCGATGTATCATTTTCTTTTCGTGCCGCTGACGCTTGGACTTTCCATTTTGCTGGCCATCATGGAAACCGTCTATGTAATGACCGGCCGCCCGATCTGGCGCGAGATGACAAAATATTGGGGGACGCTGTTCGGTATTAATTTTGCCCTGGGCGTTGCCACTGGTCTGACGATGGAATTTCAGTTCGGCACCAACTGGGCTTATTATTCGCATTACGTCGGCGATATTTTCGGCGTGCCGCTGGCCATCGAAGGGCTGATGGCATTTTTCCTCGAAGCCACCTTGGTCGGATTGTTTTTCTTCGGCTGGGACCGGCTTTCCAAGGTCAAACATCTGGCGGTGACCTGGGCGGTGGGGATCGCCACCAATCTTTCGGCTTTGTGGATTCTGATCGCCAACGGCTGGATGCAAAATCCGGTGGGTGCGGTGTTCAACCCGCGTTCGATGCGCATGGAACTTTCCTCGTTCGGCGATGTATTGTTCAACCCGGTGGCGCAGGCGAAATTCGTGCACACGGTCAGCGCGGGTTATGTGACGGGCTCCATGTTCGTGATGGCGATCAGTGCCTATTTCATGCTGCGTGGGCGCAATCGTGAATTTGCCCGCCGTTCCATGACCGTGGCGGCCAGTTTCGGTTTGCTGGCCTCGCTTTCGGTCGTCGTGCTGGGTGACGAAAGCGGTTATACCGCCGGTCAAAATCAGAAAATGAAAATCGCCGCCATCGAGGCGATGTGGGAAACCGAGCCCGCGCCGGCAAGTTTCACCTTGTTCGGCCTGCCCGACATGAAAACCGAGACAACCCATGCGGCGGTCGAGGTGCCTTATCTTTTGGGCCTGATCGCCACAAGATCGTTTGATACCAAAGTGCCTGGCATCAAGCCGCTGGTGGCCGTCAATCAGGATCGGATCAAAAGCGGCATGATTGCGTATGGCGCGCTGGAAACATTGCGCCAACATCCCGCCAATACCGCCGCCAGCGCCACGCTCAACGCGCATATCGACGATCTTGGCTATGGATTGCTGCTGAAGCGCTATACCGCGAAGGTGGTCGATGCCACACCGGCTCAGATTGCCCAGGCGGCACAGGATACGGTGCCGAATGTTCCCGCGCTGTTCTGGGCCTTTCGTTTCATGGTGGCGTTGGGGTTTTTCTTTATCCTGTTCTTCGGCATGGCGTTTTATCAAGCCTCGACGCACATGCTATCGAGAAGTCCAAGATGGTTTATGCGTCTGGCGTTGTTCGCATTGCCGCTGCCATGGATTTCGTCCGAGTTGGGCTGGTTCGTGGCTGAAAACGGCCGTCAGCCCTGGACCATCGACGGCATATTGCCGACCTTTCTTTCGACCTCCAGCATCAGCCTGGGCGATATCTCCATCAGCCTGATCGGCTTTGTGCTGTTCTATACCGCGCTGGCGGTGGTCGAGCTTTATCTGATGGTCAAATACGTCCGGCTTGGTCCCGACAACATGGCCGCCGGTAGTAGGAGCATGTCATGAGCTGGTTCGATTACGCCACAATGCGTGAAATCTGGTGGCTGCTGCTCGGCGTTTTGCTGATCGGTTTTGCCGTTATGGATGGGTTCGATCTGGGCGCCGCCATTCTGCACCCGTTTGTCGGCCGCACCGACATGGAACGCCGCATCACCATCAACACGGTGGGGCCAGTGTGGGAAGGCAACCAGGTGTGGTTCATTCTGGGCGGCGGGGCGATCTTCGCAGCCTGGCCACTGCTTTATGCCACCGCTTTTTCCGGCTTTTACCTGGCGATGATACTGGTGCTGTTCGCGATGATCCTGCGGCCGGTGGGATTCAAATACCGCAGCAAGATGCCCGGCGCGCGTTGGCGCGGCATTTGGGACTGGCTGTTGTTCGTGGGCGGATTCGTGCCGGCGCTGATCTTTGGGGTGGCGATGGGCAATGCGCTGCTGGGCGTGCCGTTCCGCTTCGACGATACGTTGCGCATGTATTACGAGGGCAGCTTCTTCGGCCTGCTGCGCCCCTTCCCGATCCTGTGCGGGTTGGTGTCGGTGGCGATGCTGACCATGCATGGCGGCACCTGGCTGGCCATGAAAGCCGCCGAGCCCGTGGCCGGACGGGCGCGCAAGATCGGCGTCGGCGCCGCTTTGGCGATGGTGGCGTTGTTCGCGCTGGGCGGGCTGTGGGTCGCCCGGCTCGACGGCTATCAAATTCTGGGCAACTTCGCCCATGATCTCGATTCCAATCCGCTGGGCAAACATGTGGCGATGGTGCCGGGGGCTTGGCTGCTCAATGATCAGGCGTATCCTTGGATGCTCGCGGCACCCGTGTTGGGCATCGCGGGCGCGCTGCTGGCGGCGTTGGGGCTTGCGGCCAAGCGCGACGGATTGGCGTTTGTCGCCAGTGCGGCCGCGGTTTTTGGGGTGATCTCCACCGCCGGGCTAAGCCTGTTTCCGTTTCTGTTGCCGTCGTCACTCGATCCCAATAGCAGCCTGACGGTGTGGGATGCGTCTTCAAGCCACCTGACGTTGCTCATCATGCTGATCGCCACCGTGCTGTTGCTGCCGGTCGTGCTGGCCTACACCGCGTGGGTTTATCGTGTGATGCGCGGACGGGTGACCGCGGAACAGATCGATTCCAACCAATCCAGCTATTGAGGAGCAAATCATGTGGTATTTCAGTTGGGTGCTGGGGCTTGGCCTGGCCTGCAGCTTTGCGGTGTTGAACGCCATGTGGCTGGAAGTGACGCAAGACGAGCAATCGTCGGACGGATAGCGTTCAAAGAGGGGACCTCGGCTCCCCTTTTCATCCGGCCCGCCCATCGGCATCAGCGATAAGGTGCGGGCAGCGCTTCCTCTTTTTTCCGTTTGCCGCGTCGCAGTCCGGCCCGCAACAGTTGCGCCGAGGCCAGCAGCAGCGCCATGATATCCCACACCACCGCCTGCTGATTGACGAGCGTTTCCTGAAACAAATTGAAAATCGCCAGACCGGCCAAGCTCACGCCCAGCGCCCATTCCTCGATCCCGCCGCCGCCGCACGGCAAATCGGCCAGCATCGCGCGCAGCATCACCACAACAACGGGAACCATGAAGGTGGGGATGGGGAAATCGCGATAACGCCCATCGGTCACCAGCAAAAGCTGCAACACCATCGCCGTCCAGGTGAACAAGAAGCAGAGATCATCGAACAAATACGCCCCCCGCACACGGGGGAAGCGCATCAATATCAATTCACGGGCGAAATGGAACGCCTCTCGCCCATCGCGCGCGCGCGGCACGCGTTGACCCAACAGGCGGGCGCGAAAGCGGCGCATGGCCAACGATGCCAGCAACACCTGGCACGGCAAATTCACCGCCGCGGCAATGCCCAGGTCCAGATTATACAGATCGGGCCAGGTCTCGGTCATCGCGTAACCCGTGGCCATGCCCAAAAAGCTGGCGATAAAGCTGAGCGACAACGCGATGCGGCCCGGAACGGGCGGGCCAGACAGCCCGATGCCCATCAGCCCGATCATGCAGAAGCCCGAAATAATCGCCTGGATGATCCATTGAGGTTCATTGGAAACCGGCCCGCGCAGGGGAATTTTCGGGTGACGTTCGGCCGTCCACAACCCCCAATTGGCGCCCACCGTCCCCTCGCCGATCGCCTTCCAATTTTGGTCGAAGGCTTCGATCAGATTGTAATCGAACCCTTCGCGCGCGGCGAGCACCATGAACTCGCGGACGAACAGCGCCTCGTTGACCAGGCTGGGGGCGGCATCGTCGCGCCAACGCCCACGGCTGGGCCAGCCGGTTTCGCCGATGGCGATTTTTTTGCCCGGAAATAATTGGCGCATATGTTGATAAACCGCATCGATATGCGCCACCGCACCATCGATATCGGTCGGGTTGTCCTCCCAATAGGGCAGCAGATGCACGGTGACGATATCGACGTGCTGGGCCACTTCGGGGAATTCCTCCCAAAAATCCTGTACGTCGGCATAGGTCACCGGCTGGCTGACCTGGGCGCGCACGAGATCGATGTCGGCGATCAGTTCCGCGGGCGGCAAATCGCGGCGCAGCAGCACCTCGTTGCCCACCACCACACGTTCGATGGTGTTTTTGTATTTATTCGCGGCACGCACCCCTGCGGCCATCTCCAACTGGTTTTTTACCCGATCGCTGCCAAGCCAGATCCCCTCCCACATTTTCACCCCATGCTTCTGCGCCAGGGCGGGCACATCGACCCCGCCCTCGCCGGCGGCATAGGTGCGGATCGAATTGACCTTGGGCGCCAACAAGGCAATATCGCCATCGACTTCGGCCTCGGTGGGGAAAACCCCGTTCAGCGGCGATTCCCCCGGATGATAAGGCGCAAAGGACAAGGAATTATACCGATTGGTCGGCGCATCGGGTCCGGCGAATTGCGGACGGCCCAACCAATGCCAGGCACTGCCGATCAACAGCAGTTGCAAGCAGATCACGGACAAGATGCGCGGCGATATGAGAGGCATAAGTCCTGCCTAGCCGATCAAGCGATTGGGGGGAAGAGTTTGCGAGGTGAAAACATACGCACGACTTGATAAGCCCCGGTTTGCCGCCCACATTAGGCCCGGCATCAAGGGATCGCGCGCCATGACCAACGAAGAACACAACATCATCACCCAGTTCATCGCCCGCTTTGGCGGTGGACAGCCGGCCGGCAATCCGTGGGGATCCGTGCCCGCCACCACGCCCGCGGCGCCGCTGCCGCCGGTGGACCCCGAGGCCGATCAGTTGATCGCCGCGTTGTTCGCCCAATACCCCGAGGCGCGTTACCGCATCACCCAAATGGCGTTCGTGCAGGAAGCCGCCCTGACCGAAGCGCAACATCACATCGAACGGCTGCAATGGGAACTGCAACAAGCTCAGGCCGCGGCCCGGCAAGCGCCGCGCGGATTGTTGGGCGGATTGTTCGGCGGCGCGCCCAGGCCGCAAGCACCGCCAATGCCGCCGCCGCAACCGCAGCCGCCGCAATATGCGCCCTATGCGCCGCAACCGCAGATGTTTCAGCAAGGCAGCGGGTTTTTGGGCTCGGCCGTGCGCACGGCAGCCGGGGTGGCCGGAGGCATGGTGCTGGGTAATATGATGATGAATCTGTTTGAGCCGAACCGTGGATATGGTGGTGGATTCGGGGGTGGATATGGTGGTGGATATGGTGGTGGATTCGGGGGCGGCATGGGACAGCAGGAAACCGTGACGAATAATTATTACGGCGATGCGTCCGCGGGCGGTGCCGATCCGTGGGGTGGTGGCGGTGGAACGCTGCCGCCGCAGCAAGACGAAAATTGGGGATCGAACGACGGCAGTGATCAATCAGGCGGGGATCAATCGGGCGGAGATTGGGGCGGCGGCGGCGATGGTGGTGGTGACGGTGGTGGTGGTGACGGCGGCGGCGATTGGAGTTGATCGCAAAAAAGGCGGCGCCACGGCACCGCCTAGTTGACGCACCGATCAACGGGGCGTTTCGGGAGGAAACATAAGGCCACTGCTGACCCGTGTTAAATCATCTCACAAAATGACCAAAGACCGGTAAAGTTTTCGCGCGAAAAGGCGTCAATTTTGTTGTTATTAAAATACTTTAAGATTCCCGCCGGAATTTGGACAATTTTGCCCCCTCTGCTACTGCCCGTGATCCTGGCCGCCTGCGGGGGATCCGGTCCCAAACCCGATTTGGTGGGCACCGAACGCCGCAGCGCGGAATGTGCCCCCTATGCGCGCCAACTGACCGGACTGGCGCTATCGGGCGACGCCTATCAATGGTGGGATGAAGCCGACGGGCAATATCCCCGATCCCACACGCCGTCGGTTGGCGCGGCGCTGGTGTTTCGCCGCTGCGACCGTCTGCCCAGCGGCCATGTCTCGGTGGTGGCGAAATTGCTGTCCAGGCGCGAAATCCTGGTCGATCAGGCCAATTGGTGGCACGGGCGCATTTCCCAAAATGATCTGGTGCGCGATGTATCATTGCACAATGATTGGACATTGGTGCGCGTCTGGTGGCGGCCAACGGATTCATTGGGGGTGACGCAGTATCAGACCTATGGGTTCGTTGGCGGGAAGTAATACCAGACCGCGTAGAGACTGACCCTTGTGACGTCGTCATGCGAGCCCTTACGAAGCAATCCATCTTCGCTTTTTCCCTGGCTGCAAAATAAAGAAAGATGATGGTGTGGACGGCCCCCGAACGGCATCGAATGTGCCAAGATGAGGTCTGTTAGTGATCTCATCGAAAGGAGCCGCCCGTGGACAAGCTTATCCGCATTGGTATGGATACGTCGAAGCAAATTTTTCAACTGCACGGTGTGAACGCGGCGGAAGCGCCGGGTTTGCGCAAAAAGATCCGCCGTCAGGAGCTGCTGTCGTTCTTTGGCCGCCTGGAGCCGACGGTTGTGGCGATGGAAGCCTGTGGCGGGTCCCATCATTGGGCGCGCGAGCTGCGCAAGCTGGGGCACGAGGTGAAACTGATCGCCCCGCAATTTGTGAAGCCCTACGTCAAGCGGGGCAAGAACGACGCGGCGGATGCCGAGGCGCTGTGCGAGGCGATGAGCCGTCCGACCATGCGATTTGTGCCGGTGAAGAGCGCTGAAAGCCAGGCGGATTTGATGCTGGCTGGTGTGCGTGACCGGCTGGTGCGCAACCGGGTGCAGCTCGCCAACTCCATCCGCGGCCATGCGCTGGAGTTTGGCGTGACCGCCGCCAAGGGACCCTCCAAGCTTGGCGAGTTGCTGCGGCGGCTGAAGCAAGACGAGACGCTGCCTGTCCTGGCGCGAGAGCTGTTTGCGGAATTGGCTGACGAATATGCTGCTTTGGAGCAGCGCATTAAGTCGATCGAGGCCAAGTTGCAGGCTTGGCACCGGACGAACGAGCTTTCCCAACGGCTGGCGAAGATTCCGTCGGTCGGACCAGTGATCGCCACGATGCTGGTGATGAAGACCCCCGATCCCCACGCCTTCCGATCCGGCCGGGACTTTGCGGCATGGCTTGGCCTGACGCCCAAGGACCACTCGACCGGCGGCAAGGTGAAATTGGGTGGCATTACCCGAGCGGGCGACGAAGCACTGCGAAGTTTGCTGATCGTGGGCGCCACGTCCGTGATCAGACAGATGCGGTGCGGCGGTGCCCGGCGTCCGTCCGGTTGGCTCACAGAGCTTTTGCAGCGTAAGCCACCGAAGCTGGCCGCCGTTGCATTGGCCAACAAGACCGCGCGCATCGTCTGGAAGCTGATGGTCAGTGGCGAGGCCTACAAATTTCTCCCCGTCGGACAACCGGTCAGTAAGGCTGCTTAACGGGAACAAGATTGGCGGAAGCGACGGGGAATTCTCTCGCCGGTTTCGTTGATGTCGAGCATGCAAGAGAACGAGCAGATGGTGGGATCGAGCGATCCAAGACGAGAGACACTCCGTGCAATCCATCGGCGCACCACGCCGCAAAGATGTTTGGAACTCACGTCGCGGAAACCATCTTGGCCAGCGGTCATAGCGCCGCACCAAACAGGCCGGACATATGGACGCAACGCTTCGATTAAAAATCCGCACGAAAACCTTGCAGGCAAGGGGCCGTCCACATATGGATTGCCGCGCAAGAGCTCGCAATTTGTCTCTTGGAAATATGCTTAGATGGCTCTGCCTGGTGAGAGCTGGGCGCCGTGATCTGGTTTGCAGCCCTGACCACGGCGCGGGCAGATAGACCGTCTCGCAATTGGGCTGTAGGCCCGCCGTCA
>JAJZHU010000052.1 GCA_021798375.1 Pseudomonadota bacterium
TTATTTCGCGGCGCTGAATGCGGCGGTGTTCACCGATGGCAGCTTTGTCTTTGTGCCCAAGGGCGTGCGTTGCCCGATGGAGCTTTCGACCTATTTCCGCATCAACGCGCGCAACACCGGGCAGTTTGAACGCACGCTGATCATTGCCGAGGAAGGCGCCAGCGTCAGCTATCTGGAAGGCTGCACCGCGCCGCAACGCGATGAAAATCAGTTGCATGCCGCGGTGGTGGAATTGATCGCGCTCGACGACGCCAACATCAAATACAGCACGGTGCAGAATTGGTATCCGGGCGATGCCGAGGGCAAGGGCGGGATCTATAATTTCGTCACCAAGCGCGGCGCTTGCCGTGGCGCGCGCAGCAAGATCAGTTGGACGCAGGTGGAAACCGGTTCGGCGATCACCTGGAAATATCCCAGTTGCATCTTGCAAGGCGACGACAGCGTGGGCGAATTTTACTCGGTGGCGGTCACCACCAATCATCAGCAGGCCGATACCGGCACCAAGATGATCCACATCGGCCGCAACACCAAAAGCACCATCGTAAGCAAGGGTATTTCGGCCGGCAAATCCAACAATACCTATCGCGGGCAGGTAAAGATCATGCCCAGGGCCGCGGGTGCGCGCAATCACACCCAATGCGACAGTTTGTTGATTGGGTCCGACTGCGGCGCGCATACCGTGCCCTATATTGAATGCCGCAACGCCACCGCCAAGATCGAACACGAAGCCACCACCAGCAAAATCTCCGAGGATCAGCTGTTTTACTGTATGCAGCGCGGTTTGTCGCAAGAAGACGCGGTGGGCATGATCGTGAACGGATTCTGCAAGGAAGTTCTGAAAGAACTGCCGATGGAATTCGCCGTGGAAGCACAGAAATTACTACAAATCAGCCTTGAAGGCTCGGTGGGTTAAGCTTGGAAGACTGAGGAGAATATTATGCTCGAAATCAAAAATCTTCATGCGAAAATCGATGAAAAAGTGATCCTGAACGGTCTCGATCTGGTCGTGCCCACCGGCGAGGTTCATGCCATCATGGGGCCGAACGGGGCCGGGAAATCCACGCTTTCTTATGTTCTTTCGGGTCGCGCCGGCTATCAGGTGACAGAAGGCACGGCGACGCTCGATGGGCAGGATTTGCTCGCCATCGCTCCCAACGAACGGGCGGCCCTGGGTTTGTTTCTGGCGTTTCAATATCCGGTGGAACTGCCCGGCGTGGGCAATGCCAATTTCCTGCGCACGGCGATGAATGCGCAGCGCCGGGCGCGCGGCGAGACGGAACTGGACGCGCTGCAATTCCTCAAGCTGGCGCGGGTCGAAATGAAGAAACTTTCGATGGATGACGCGATGCTGAAGCGCAACGTCAATGTCGGTTTTTCGGGTGGTGAGAAAAAACGCAACGAAGTGCTGCAAATGGCGCTGCTGAAACCAAGTCTGGCGATTTTGGATGAAACCGATTCCGGGCTCGACATCGATGCGCTCAGGATCGTTGCCGATGGGGTCAATGCGCAGCGCGGGCCGAATTTCTCGGCGCTGGTGATCACACATTATCAACGCTTGCTCGATTACATCGTGCCCGATCGCGTGCATGTGCTGGCATCGGGGCGGATCATTCGTTCGGGCGGGCCGGAGTTGGCGCTGGAGCTTGAACGCGATGGTTACGCCCAGGTGATAGCGGCGGCAGCGTGAGCGGGGACCAGATCATGCAAGCAGCCACGGCCTCGTTTCTGGCACGTTTCGCAGGGTTGAAATTCCGTCTGCCGGGCGATCTTGCCGTGCGCGAGGCGGCCTGCGCGCAACTTATCCAGGATGGTCTGCCGACGCGGGCGTTGGAGGCGTGGAAATACACCTCGCTGAAACCTTTGGCCGAGATCACCTTTGCCGAGGCGCTTTCCGACGTCAGCGCTTTGGATCCCGCCCATCTGCCGGGTTTTTTCTCGCTGCTGCCCGATCTCGATCTGCCGCGTCTGGTGTTTCTCGATGGGCGTTACCGCGCCGATCTTTCGGTGCTGCCCGAGGCCGGCAGGGTTGGCCAATTTGCGCTGCAACCACGTTTTGGCGCGCGTGTCGGTCCGCTTGATCTGCTCAATACCATGCTGGCCGAAGATGGCGTGCTGATCGAAATTCCGGCCGATGTCGATGCCGGCACGGTTTTGTTGATCAGTCTGGCGCAGGATACCAAAGGGCGCCCGATCGCGTTTCATCCCCGCCATCGCATCACATTGGGCGATGGCGCCAGGCTGGAACTGATGGAAATCGCCGTGGGGCAGGGGGTGTATCTGCACAACCCGGTCTATGACATCAACGTTGGCGACGGCGCACAATTCACCCATCTACGGCTGCAAGACGAATCGCGTCAGGCGTTTCATCTCGCGTCGCTGCACGCCACCCTGGGCGCGCGGGCGATCTATGATAGTTTCACGCTCGGGCTGGGCGGTGCTTTGGCGCGGGCCGAGATGCAGGTTGTGCTGGGCGGCGAATTCGGCATGGCGCATCTGAACGCGGCCCAGTTGCTTGGCGGCACGCAACATGGCGATTTCACCACCTGCGTGCGCCATCAGGCCAAACATTGCGGTTCGCGCCAGACCGTAAAGAACGTGTTGGCGGGTTCCTCGCGCGGCGTTTTCCAGGGCCGCATCGAGGTCGCGCGCGGCGCCGACAAGACCGATGGCTTCCAGATGAATCAGGCGTTGTTGCTGTCGCCGGATGCCGAAATGGACAGCAAACCCGAACTGCAAATCTTCGCCGACGACGTGAAATGCAGCCATGGCGCCACGGTCGGGGCTTTGGACGAAGACCAATTATTTTATCTGCAAAGCCGGGGCATCGATCTGGCCACCGCGCGCTCGATGCTGGTGCGGGCTTTTCTGGCCGAGGCCTTGTCGCAAATCACCCTGGCCCCGGCTTCTGAATCCGTCATTCGCGCCTTTTTGGATGCACGAATCGAAACCGCATTCGGAGGGATCGCATTATGAACACGCCCGATCTTGCCGCCATTCGCGCCCAATTCCCGATCCTGTCCGAGAAAATTTACGGCAAGGATTTGGTTTATCTCGACAATGGCGCCTCGGCGCAAAAGCCGCGCGCGGTGATCGATGCGATGGTTCACGCCATGGAGCACCAATACGCCAACATCCATCGCGGCTTGCATTGGATGAGCGAACGCACCACCGACGTCTATGAACAAACCCGCGATCTGGCCGCCGGGCTGATGAATGCCGCGTCGCGCGAGGAAATCATCTTTGTGCGCAACAGCACCGAGGCGATCAATCTGGTCGCGCACAGCTTCGGGCGGCATTTGCTGAAGCCGGGCCAGGCGGTGTTGATCTCGGAAATGGAGCATCATTCCAACATCGTGCCCTGGCAGATGCTGCGCGATGCCTGTGGGATCGAACTGCGCGTGGCGCCCATCACCGACGATGGCGAACTCGATTTCCCGGCTTTCGAGGCGTTGCTGGCCGATGGCAAGGTCGGTTTGGTGGCGATCACCCATATGTCGAACGTGCTAGGCACCTATCTGCCCGCCGAGCGGGTCATCCAAACCGCCCATGCTGCCGGGGCGCTGGTGTTGCTGGATGGCTCGCAAGCCATCGTGCATCGCGCCGTGGACGTGCAGACTTTGGGTTGCGATTTCTATGCCTGGACCGGGCACAAACTTTATGGCCCGACCGGCATCGGCGTGCTGTGGGGCCGAAAGGCGTTGCTTGAGGCGATGCCGCCGTTCCTTGGCGGCGGCGACATGATTTCCTCGGTGACTTTCGCCCACAGCGAATGGGCGCGCGTGCCGCATAAATTCGAGGCCGGAACCCCGGCTATTTTAGAAGGCATCGGGCTTGGAGCGGCGATCAAGTTCGTCCAGAACCTCGGCTACGACGCGATTGCCGCGCACGAGGCGGCGCTGACCGAATATGGTCTGGCGCACATCGGCGAAATTCCGGGGCTGACCATTTGGGGTCATGCCAAGGATCGCGGTGGCGTGATCAGCTTCACCATGGATGGCGCGCACCCGCACGACATCGCCACCCTGCTCGATCGCCAGGGCATTGCCGTGCGCGCCGGGCATCATTGCGCCGAGCCGTTGATGCGCCGTCTGGGGTTGAATGCCACCGCAAGGGCCAGCTTTGCTGCTTATACCACTTACGGCGAAATCGATGCGTTGGTTGCCGGCCTGCGGCGGGTGCGGGAGTTTCTGGCATGAACGCGGTTGAATCACTCTATCAATCGGTGATTCTGAAGCACAGCCGTGCGCCGCGGTTTCGCGTGGAATTGGGGCAGGGGGCGGCGGCGTGCCATTGCCGCAATCCATTGTGCGGCGACGATGTCACGGTGCAATGGCGGGCGGGTCCTGCCGGCGCCATCGCCGAGATCGGCTTTACCGCCGAGGGTTGCGCGATTTTGATCGCATCGAGCGATTTGATGGCCGAATCGGTCTTGGGGCTCGATCGCGACCGGGCCTTGAAAAAGGCGCGTGCGTTCCGGGCCATGCTGGACGACGGTCCGGAAATCGCCGAGCCCACTTTGGCCAGTTTTGCTGCCTTGCGGGATTATCCGGCGCGGAAACGCTGCGCCACCCTGCCGTGGCAGGCATTGGAATCTTTGATGTCGGGGGACATGAAATGCCAGAGCTAACCAACGAACCAGAGCCGGGAAGCGAAAATTCCGCTCGTGACGATGCACCGCCTGATACTCATGCTGCCTGGACGCCCGACGGTGAAACCGTTCCGCATCCCACGCAAGACGCGCTGATCGATGCCATCGCCACGGTCTATGATCCGGAAATCCCGGTGAATATCTATGAACTGGGACTGATTTACCTGGTCGAAATCAGCGACCAGGGCGCGGTAAAGGTCGAAATGACGCTCACCGCCCCTGGCTGTCCTTCCGCACAGGAACTGCCGGTGCAGGTGCGCGAGGCGCTGTTGCAAGTGCCTGGCGTAACATCGGCCGATGTGGAAACCGTGTGGTATCCGCCCTGGACGCCGGATCTGATGGGCGAAGGCGCGCGACTCGCGTTGAACATGTTCTAAGGGAGGCAGCTTATGGCCGAACAATTGAAGAATCTACCGCAAAGGCGCGCTTTGCCGCCGCTGATCACCCTGAGCGAGCGTGCCGTGGAGCGTCTGCGCAAGCTCTATGCGTCGTCGCATCGGGGCGAACTGCTACGCATCAAGGTTTCAACCAAAGGCTGCTCTGGCATGTCTTACGATCTGGAATTCGTGGCCGAGGCGGGTGCGGGCGATGAAGTCCTGCATGAGCAGGATCTGACCTTGCTGATCGACCGCAAAGCCTCGTTGTTTCTGATCGGCACGATGATGGATTATGAATCGACCCCCTTGTCGTCGGGTTTCACCTTCGTCAATCCCAACGAGAAAGGCCGCTGCGGCTGCGGCGAAAGCTTCCACGTCTAAGCTGTTGAATTTTATGATGCTACCGGGGAAATTCGGCCGTTTCATCTACGGTCAGAATGGGGATTTCTGTCCCCACCCTGCCGCGTGAATGGCGTTTCCTCCCTAAACCTGCCCCGCTGCACTGCCACTGTGCGCGGAACTGAATGCTTCGTAGCCGAACTATTTATGGCTGTCACCTTGGAATCCGCTGGGGGTGGAATATTCATGAAGATTGTTTCATAAAAGCCACACATTACGCACAAAGATTACAATCATGCTGCGGCGCAGCGAAAGGATTGCGAATTGGGGCGCCGGCCTGCATCGCCATGCCCTCTGGCCTTATCGCCGCAACAAAGCTAGTTTCGGCGGCCTTTATTCAGCGAGAGCCCAATGCGCCTGTCCCAAGCCTTTATCCCCACCCTTAAGGAAACCCCCGCCGAAGCGCAGATCGCGTCGCATCGCCTGATGCTGCGGGCGGGGCTGGTCCGGCAAATGTCGGCGGGGATCTACGCCTGGTTGCCGGCCGGTCTGCGCGTGCTCGACCGCATCGCCAATATCGTGCGCGACGAACAAGACCGCGTGGGGGCGCAGGAAGTGCTGATGCCCACCATCCAATCGGCCGATCTGTGGCGCGAATCCGGGCGCTATGAGGATTACGGCAAGGAGATGCTGCGCATCACCGATCGTCACGAACGCGAATTGCTTTACGGACCGACCAACGAGGAAATGATCACGGCGATTTTCCGCGCCGATGTGAAATCCTATAAATCCCTGCCGCAATGTCTGTATCACATTCAATGGAAATTCCGCGATGAAGTACGCCCCCGCTTTGGCGTGATGCGCGGCCGCGAATTTCTGATGAAGGATGCCTACAGCTTCGATATTTCTTACGACGATGCGGTGCTTTCCTATCGCAAGATGATGCTGGCCTATATGCGCACCTTCGCGCGCCTGGGCGTGCGGGCGATCCCGATGGTGGCCGATACCGGCCCGATCGGCGGCAATCTCAGCCATGAATTCATCATTCTGGCGCCCACCGGCGAAAGCCAGGTGTTTTACGATAAGGCATTCGAGGAAATCGACATCACCGAAAACGCCTTCCATCACGATGATCCGGCCGATTTAGAGCGTTTCTATCAATCCATGACCACGCCTTACGCCGCCACCGAGGAAAAACACGACGAGGCGGCGTTCGCGGCGATCCCGGAAGATCGCAAGCGCGAGGGCCGCGGCATCGAAGTGGGCCATATTTTCTATTTTGGCACCAAATACACCAAGGCGATGGGTGTCACGGTGGCGGGGCCGGACGGCAAGGAACTCACCCCCGAAATGGGCAGCTATGGCATCGGGGTTTCACGTTTGGTGGGGGCGCTGATCGAGGCGCATCACGACGACGCGGGGATCATCTGGTCCGATAGTGTGGCGCCGTGGGCGGCGGCGATCCTGAATTTGAAAGCCGGCGACGCGGCCTGCGACAAGATCTGCGAGGAGCTTTACGCCGCACTTGGCCGTGACGCGCTGTATGATGATCGTTCCGATCGCCCCGGCGCCAAATTCGCCGATGCGGATCTGATGGGAATGCCGTGGCAAATCATCGTCGGCCCGCGCGGTGCGGCGAATGGTTTGGTGGAACTGAAACGCCGTGCGACGGGCGAGCGGTTTGAGGTTTCACCTGCCGAAGCCTTGGCGAAAGTTAAGCGGTAAGAACTTCTTTTTCTGAAGAAAAAGACGCAAAAAGACTTTGATTGACTAGCTGGGTTGCCCATCCGCCGTCATTGCGAGCCACTTGGCGAAGCAAGCCAGCCCTTCCGCGCAATGGCTTTTGCGCGTGTGGTGATGTTCGTTTGCTTCGCCTTCCTCTTTCTGGAGCCCCCCATGTTCGGTCCCTTCGAACGCGCCGTCGCCTTCCGCTATCTGCGGGCTCGCAAGGGCGAGCGATTCGTTTCGGTCATCGCGATATTCTCGCTGATCGGCATTTCGCTTGGCGTTGCCACGCTGATCATCGTGATGAGCGTGATGAGCGGTTTCCGCGCCGATCTGCTTTCGCGCATCCTTGGCTTCAACGGGCATCTTGGCGTTTATGGTGCGGGCAACAGCCTGGTCGATTACGGCCCGCTGGCCGGCAAGATTCGCAGTGTGCCGGGTGTGGTGGCGGCCATTCCGGTGATTGACGGCACCGTGTTGCTTTCCACGTCAACCGGCAACAGCACCGGGGCCGAGGTGCGCGGCATCGCGCAAAGCGATTTGCGCGATCTTCATGCGGTGTCGGATCACATTGTTGCGGGCTCAATCGATCAATTTACCGGCAAGGACGCCATCGCGGTCGGCGCCAGTTTAGCGGATCGGTTCGGGTTGCAGGTGGGTTCGCGCATCACCCTGATTTCACCCAACGGCGTGGCCACCGCGTTCGGTTCGATCCCGCCGATGAAATCCTATAAGATCGTGGCCATCTTTCGCGTCGGCATGAGCGAATATGACAGCAACTACGCTTTTCTGCCCATGCAGGCCGCACAAATATTTTTCCAAATGCCATCGGCGGCGACACAGATCGAGGTGATGGCCGCCGACCCCGATCATGTGGCGGCGATCAACCAGGATATTCGCAATGTGGCGAATGATCGTGAATTGCGCGTGGTGGATTGGCAACAAAGCAACAACAGCTTTTTCACCGCGGTAAAAGTGGAAGAAAACACGATGTTCCTGATCCTCACCCTGATCATTCTGGTGGCGGCGTTCAATGTGATTTCTTCCTTGATCATGATGGTGAAAGACAAAACCGGCGATATCGCGGTGTTGCGCACCATCGGCGCCTCGCGCGGTTCGATTTTGCGCATCTTCCTGATGTGCGGCGCCTCCGTGGGGGTAACGGGCACCGGGCTTGGCGTTGTGCTGGGCGTGTTGTTTTGCCTGAATATCCAAAAAATTCAGGGCTGGGTCGAGGCCATCACCGGCACCAATGTATTCAACCCCGAGGTTTATTATCTGGCCCATGTACCGGCCCGGTTGGACGCGGGCGAGGTGATCCAGGTTGCCGCCATGGCGTTGATCCTCTCGCTGCTGGCAACGCTTTACCCCAGTTGGCGCGCGGCGCAGACCGATCCGGTGGAGGCCCTCCGTCATGAATGAACCATTGGTGCTGGAACAAGTCTCGCGCTTCTATCAAAGCGGCGACGAGGTTCTGCATGTGTTGGAAGGCGCCGATTTGCGCCTGATTCCAGGCGAAATCGTGGCGTTGGTGGCACCATCGGGCACCGGCAAATCGACCCTGCTGCATCTGGCCGGATTGTTGGAACACCCCAGCGCCGGCCGCGTGCTGATCGACGGGCGCGACACCGCCAAACTCGACGATGGCGCCCGCACTGCCCTGCGCCGCGACCGCATCGGCTTTGTCTATCAATTCCATCACCTGCTGGGCGAATTCACCGCACTGGAAAACGTGATGCTGCCGCAAATGATCGCCGGCGTGAAACGCGCCCAGGCCGCCATTCGCGCGCATGAATTATTGGAATCCTTCGGCCTCACCTCACGCGTTGAACATCTGCCGGGCAAGCTTTCCGGCGGCGAAAAACAACGCGTCGCCATCGCGCGCGCCTTGGCCAATCGCCCGGCGATCTTGCTTGCCGATGAACCCACCGGCAATTTGGATGTCACCACCTCCAACATCGTGTTCGCCGAATTGCTGCGCGTGGTGCGCGATCAAGGTGTCGCGGCGCTGATCGCCACCCACAATCCCGCTTTGGCGGCGCGGATGGATCGAACGGTGACGTTGCAGGGCGGAAAGGTAATCTAAGGAAAAGTAGGGCGGGCATCGCCCGCTGTTCTTCTCTAACAACCAAACATAATGATGGCGGGCGCTGCCAACCCTACAGCTTTCTTTTGGATATTTTCATGTACGCCTGGCTTTCCTTATCCCTTGCGGAATTGCGGGCTACCACGGCGACGCGTGTCACCGAACAACTGAACCTTGCGCAGTCGAGGCGTTTTTCAGGCACGGAACTCACACAGCTAAACGCTTGGCGCACTCAAGTCATTTTGTTGCAACAAGCATTTAGCGAGACCTCCTTCGATGCACGGCTATTATTGGAATATGATTTGCTGCGGCTGGAAAAGCGCATCGACGCCGTTCTGGTGACAGATCGCGCCATATTCGTGCTTGAGTTCAAAATCGGCGCGGAAAAATTTTCTTCTTCAGACCTACGACAAGTCGAAGATTACGCGGAAGATCTGCATGATTTCCACGCCGCCAGCCGCCATCGGCCGATTATTCCGCTGTTGATCGCAAGCCAAATGCAACCCCAACTCATGCAATCGGTTCTACCTTTCGACGTCGGCACAAAAATTATCGCCTGTGGTGGTGCAGACTTCGGGGAGGAAATCACGCGCATTTACCAATCAATTCTGGCGCCACCTATTCCGATCGACATCGACGCATGGGAAACAGCCCCCTATCGCCCGATCCCAACCGTTCTAGAAGCTGCCACACAACTTTACCGTTATAACTCCGTCGCCGATATCGCGGCCGCGCGGGCCGATGCGGATAATCTTGGCCGAACGTCAGACGCCATCGCCGAGGCGATAGAACGTGCCCAAAGTGAACACTCCCATCTGGTGATTTTCGTCACCGGCATTCCGGGAGCGGGAAAGACGCTTTGCGGTTTGAATGTGGTGTTCGGTGCTCTGCGCGATCACGGCGCCGCGTTCCTCTCGGGCAACACGCCATTGGTCAAAGTGCTGCGCGAGGCATTGGCGTTGGATGCGGCGCCTTTGGGGGGCGGTGCGAGAAAATTGGCCCGGCGTAAAGCAGAAACAGCGCTGCAAAACGTGCATAAATTTCTGGAACATCACGTCATCCGCCCCGAAGAAATCCCCGAGGCGCGAATCATCGTATTTGATGAAGCTCAGCGCGCCTGGGATGCGGCACAAGCAACACGCGATACGCAGCGTCGGGTTAGCCGCCTTACCAACAGCGAACCCGCCCATACACTCGAAATCATGGGGCGCTTCAAGGATTGGTCGGTGATCGTGGCGCTGATCGGCAACGGGCAAGAGATCAACACCGGCGAAGCCGGATTGGCCGAATGGGGCAGGGTAATCGCGGCCAATCCCGCATGGAAAGCGATCGCGGCGCCGCGTGCGATCGACGCGCCCGATGCAACGCAACGTCTGACCATTGGCGATCCGCCCTGGTTGCGTTTCGATGAAAGACTTGACCTCACGGTGCCAATGCGCGGCGTGCGCGACCACGCCGGCGCGGCATGGGTCGAAGCGGTGATCGCGGACGATCAGCCCCGTGCCGCGTCGATCGCGCAAGAAGCCGGCGGAATAAGCTTCTTTGTCACCCGCGATCTGGCGTTCGCGCGCCGCAAAATCCGCCAACTATGCCGCGGCTTTCGCCGCTGCGGCCTGATCGCCTCGGCGGGAGCAAAGCGCCTGCGCGCCGAAGGGCTGGGCGTGCAATTGGGCGAAGTGGAAGATTGGTTTCTCGCCCGCTGGCCCGATATTCGCTCCAGCGAAGCGTTGGAAACCTTTGCCACCGAGTATGATTGTCAGGGGTTGGAATTGGATGTGGTGGGGCTCGCCTGGGGCGGCGATTTGGTGCGCGGCAATCACGGATGGCAACCGCGCGAGTTCAAAGGCACCAAATGGCAAATGGTCCACAAAGAACAGGATCGCCGTTTCGTCCTCAACAGCTACCGCGTGCTGCTCACCCGCGCGCGTTACGAAACGATCATCTGGGTGCCAGGCGGTTCATCCGGCAGCGATGGTTTCCACGACACAACCCGCCCAGCCAAGGAAATGGACCGGATCGCCGCGTTTCTGATCGATTGCGGGGCGCAACTGCTGGAAAAATCACCC
>JAJZHU010000360.1 GCA_021798375.1 Pseudomonadota bacterium
GTTGGTGCGCATGGCGCAGCCGTTTTCGATGCGGGTGCGGCTGATCGACGGACAGGGCAATTTTGGCTCGGTCGATGGTGATCCGCCGGCGGCGATGCGTTACACCGAGGCGCGTCTGGCCAAGGCCGCGACCCTGCTGCTCGACGATATCGACAAAGACACCGTCGATTTCATGCCCAACTATGACGAAAGCGACGAAGAACCCACGGTTTTGCCGGCGGCGTTCCCCAATCTGCTGATCAATGGCGGTTCGGGCATCGCCGTGGGCATGGCCACCAACATTCCGCCGCACAACCCGGGCGAGATCATCGATGCCACGCTGGCGTTGATCGAAAATCCGGCGTTGACGCTCGACGATATCATGGCCATCGTGCCGGGGCCGGATTTCCCCACCGGCGGCACGATCATGGGGCGTTCGGGCATCCGCTCGGCGTTTGAAACCGGGCGCGGTTCGGTGTTGGTGCGGGCCAAGGCCGAGATTGAGGATTTCAAGAAAGATCGCCAGGCGATCATCATCACCGAAATTCCCTATCAGGTGAATAAATCCACCTTGATGGAAAAGATCGCCGAGTTGGTGCGCGCCAAGCAGGTCGAGGGCATTTCCGATCTGCGTGACGAAAGCGACCGCGACGGGATGCGCATCGTGATCGAATTGAAGCGCGACGCCACCGCCGAAGTTGTGTTGAACCAGCTGTATCGTTTCACCCAACTGCAAAACAGCTTTGGCGTGAACATGCTGGCGCTGGATGGCGGGCGTCCGCGCCTGATGGGCATCATGGATGCGCTGCATTGCTTTATCGCCTTCCGCGAAGAGGTGATCCTGCGCCGTTGCCGGTTTGAACTGAACAAGATCCGCGAACGCGCCCATTTGCTGGTCGGTCTGGCCATTGCCGTGGCCAACATCGATGAAGTGATCCGTCTGATCCGTGGCAGCCCCGATACCGCCACCGCCCGTGCGGCGTTGATGGAGCGGCGCTGGAACATGGACGACGTTGCCCCGTTGCTCGCCCTGATCGACGATCACGGCAACAAGGTGGAAGACGGCAAGGTTTACCTCACCGAAGCCCAGGCGCGCGGCATTCTGGAACTGCGCCTGGCGCGTCTGACCGGGTTGGAACGCGACAAGATCCACCAGGAATTGTCTGAAGCGGCGGTGCAGATCGGCGAATTGCTGGCGGTGATCGCCAGCCGTCCGCGCCGCATGGAAGTGATGCGCGACGAATTGATCGCCGCCCGCGCCGTGATCGTTACACCGCGCGCCACCGACATTGTGGATGTGGCCGGGGATCAAGACGACGAGTCGCTGATGGAACCGGGGCAGATGGTGGTCACCATCACCCGTGACGGCTTTATCAAGCGCACCCCGCTTGAAACCTTCCGTAAGCAGCATCGCGGCGGGCGCGGCCGTTCGGCGGCCGGCACGCGGGGCGACGATGTGGTGACGCGCAGCTTTAACGCCCACACCCATCAATGGGTGTTGTTCTTCTCCTCGGGCGGCAAGGCTTTCCGCGAAAAAGTGTGGCGTTTGCCCGAAGCGGGCCCCACCGCCAAGGGCCGTGCCTTGGTCAATCTGCTGCCCAATTTGGGCGGCGACGAGATCACCGCCGTGTTGCCGCTGCCGCAGGATGAGAGCCTGTGGGAGAATCTGCATCTGGTGTTTGCCACCGCATCGGGCAATGTGCGGCGCAATCGGCTGTCCGATTTCAAGAATATGCGGATTTCCGGCCTGATTGCGATGAAATTGGACGAGGGCGATCATCTGATCGGCGTGGCAACCTGCCGCGAGGGCGATGACGTGTTCCTGGCCACCAAATTGGCCCGCTGCATCCGGTTTGAAATCAGCGACGAGACGCTGCGGGTGTTTGCCGGGCGCGATAGCTCGGGCGTGCGCGGCATCCGTCTGGCCGAAGGCGACGCGGTGATCAGTCTTTCGGTGCTGCGCCATGTCGAGGCCACCACCGAAGAACGCAACGCCTATTTGCGCATCTCGCGCGCCAAACGTGGCGCCGAGGATGATGTCGAGACAGCGGTTGCCGAGACCGTGGCGCCCGACGCCGAGGAAGAGGCGGGCGATGTGGCTTTGTCGGCCGATCGCGTGGCGGAACTGGAATTGCTGGAAGAATTCCTGCTGACCGTGACCGAAGGCGGCTTTGGCAAGCGCTCCTCGGCCTATGAATATCGCGTCACCGGGCGCGGCGGGCAGGGGATTGCCAATATCGCCCTGGGCGCCAAAAGCGGCGCCGCCGTGGCGGCCACTTTCCTGGTGCGGCAGGGCGACGACGTGATGATGGTCACCGATGCCGGGCAATTGATCCGCGTGCCGGGCGAGCAGGTGCGTCTGACCGGGCGTTTGGCCATGGGCGTGACCTTGTTCCGTGTGGCAGCGGGCGAGCGCGTTACGAGCGTGTTCCCGGTGTTGGAAGAGCCTGACGAGGCCGACGACGTGGCGGTGGCGCCAGCGCCCTCCGGTGAAGTTTTGGGCGACGACACGACAGGGCCAGGCGATGCCTAAAATTCTCCGCGTGGCGCTTTATCCGGGCACGTTCGATCCGCCCACCAATGGCCATCTGGACATCATCGCGCGCGCCGCGCGGCTGGTGGACCGGTTGGTGGTTGGGGTGGCCGCCAACCCCGGCAAAGGGCCGTTGTTTTCACTGCCTGAGCGCGTGGCGTTGGTGATGGCCGAGATCCCGGCGATCGCGGCGCGGACCGGCGCCGAGA
>JAJZHU010000361.1 GCA_021798375.1 Pseudomonadota bacterium
GCCAGCCGGCGGCGTGGGCGGCGTCCAATTCCGCCGGCACATCGGTTAGAAACAAGCATTTTTCGCCTTCCGCGCCGATTTCGGCGGCGATGGCGTGATAGCTGGCGGCATCCCGCTTGGAGCCGGTTCGGGTATCGAAATAGCCCGAGAACAAAGGCCGCAAATCGCCCTGGTCCGAATGGCCGAGCAGCGATTTTTGGGCGCCAACAGGACGCGCGGAGTAGATGTAAAGCGCGATCCCCCGCGTGTGCCATTCTTGCAACCGCGGCGGCACATCGGCATAGATCCGCGCCGTTCCGTTCTGCATATCGCGCGCAAATGAAACCGGCGCGATGGTGCCCTCGATATCCAGCACAATGGCGTTGATGCTCATCGACAGTTACTCAGACGGAGGCGACGGGGAAGCGGGCGGCGATATCGTTGCCGGTGTATTGCGCCGCCCAGCCCGATGTATTGGTAAAAAGACGCAACACGATAAAGTCTGGCCGCTCGCCGATGTCCAACCAATGTTTGGCGTTGGCGGGAACCGAGATCAAATCATTGATTGAACAAGATATTTCATAAATCCTGCCATTTTCATGGATCATGAACGTGCCGCCGCCGCGGATGAAATAGCGCACCTCGTCGTCGCTGTGGGTGTGCTCTTGCAGGAATTGGGCGCGCGTTTTGGCGGCGTCCGGGTGATCGGGGGAAAGCTTCACCACGTCGGCGGAACCGGCCTTGGCTTCGCCCATCAGACGATCCACATGGGGACGGTAAATTTCCAGAATTTCCCCGGCTTCGGCATCAGCGGACAACGGCGCCTCGAAATGCCAACGCTCGAACCGCACGTTCAATTCACCGCCCAAAATGGCGGCGATTTCCGAGACTTCGTCGGTTTGCCGCAAGATATTGCGCGGCTGATCGTCGGGATAGATCGTCAAACGGCTCATGGCGCCAGTGTCCTCGGTTCCAGGTCACGCGATGGCGAGACAACAACAAAGCACCAGGCAGACAGGCGTGTGTCGCCTGCGTGCCCGGATCCGTGGCTGCGACGACGGCCGCCCTCAGCCGTGTGCGGCTGTGTCGCGCACCGGTGTGGGCTTCACGGTTTCGTCCTGGGCCAACTTGCCGGTGGATGGAGTTCCACTGCTTTGCGCCCCATTGCTTTGCGCCATGGATGCGTCGGGCGTGGTATCGTCGGCCATGTTCTTTTTGAACGCTTTGATCCCGCTGGCCACATCGCCCATCAGGCCGCTGACCTTGCCCTTGCCCAACAGCAACACGGCGACGACCAACAAGATCAGAATATGCGTAACGCTAAGGCCACCCATCTGCGAGTCTCCTCTGCTGGCAAGTGAAAGCCAGAATGAATCATAATACGCTGCATCAGATGGCGTTAGTAAGCGCCAGTTGCAAGCGATGTTTTTCGCGCATCAGACGGTGGCGGGACACAAGTCGAAACAAACAAACCCCACCGCCGCGACAAGCTGCTGAGAAATCGCTATTTTCCCAGATTAATCAAGGGCGTCGCACTGCCCAGGCTGGTGGTGGGCAATTGACCGTTCCAGTGTTGGGCATTGATGTAATCGGTCACTCTGGTGTTGCCCAGGGCTTGGCTCAGGGCCGAGGCATAATGCGCTTCGGCGTCGCCCAGCGTGATGCGCGCGGCGGCCTGGCCTTCGGCTTTCAACATGGTGCTTTCCTTGTCGGCCTTGGCGCGGGTCACGCTCGCTTGGGCATCGCCCTCGGCGGCAGCTTCCACGGCGGCGGCCTGGCCTTCGGCCTTTACCTTGGCCTGTTCGGCTTCGTAACGCACGCGGGCTACGGTGTTTTCGGCCCTCACCGCATCGTTCTGGGCCCTTACGGCAGCTTCCACGCTGTCGGTGAAGGTGGTGCTGTATTCGATGTGGCTCATCTGCAAATCCAGAATATCCACCCCGAACAGCGGAACGATGGTTTGGCTGACGCTGCTGTGGATCTCGTTGGCGATCGCGGCGCGCTGCGATGAAATTTCCAGCGTGTTGTGCTTGGCAAATACCCGCAAGGTGCGGTCGGCGATGATCGGTTGCAGATTGGCGGCGATGTCCACATTGCCGGTACGCCCCACCTGATAGAGCAATTTCAACACCGAGCTGGCCGGAATGCGATAGGTGATGCTGACGCTCACCTTCACCGCCTGATTATCGATGGTGTAAACGGTCAGATTATCGATGCTCATGGTGGCGATGCTGACTTGCAGCATGTCCACCGTGTCGATGAACGGCAGTTTGAAATGCAAGCCGGGGCCGATCGGGGTGGTGGTGATCACCGTGCCCAAACGCCGCACCCCCGCCATGTCCGTGGGATCGACGGTATAGGCCGAGGAGAATAACAGCACGCCCACGACAACCGCCCCCCCCAACGCCAACAGCAATTTGCGGTTGGGCAAATGCGGCAACGGGTTGCTGGTTTGCCAAAGCGGCGGCACGTTGGGGATTGGCATGGATGATGACCTTGTTTGAGAACCGCCGGGTTTGCGATATCGGGGCGGACTGTAGGCTCCGCATTGTTAAGCGGCAAGCAAGGCGGGCGTGAGGAGGAACGGACAAAATTGTTCTTTTTTCAAAAAAGGAAGAATCTTCCCTTCCTCCCTTGGCCATTTTCTCCCAAAACCATCCGGCGATGAAAATCCTCGAAATCATCAATGTCGATTTTGCCCTGGCCCAATTTCTGCTGCCTTTGCTGCGCGAGGGCCGTGC
>JAJZHU010000053.1 GCA_021798375.1 Pseudomonadota bacterium
AGCGATCGTGGCAAACCGGGACGCGCAGATTCACGCCGCCGGCGATCGGTCCGGACCGTTCCGTCTGCATCAGGCGGTGCGGTCCGAGTTACGGAACGCGCCGTACTGTCAGACCGTGCTGGCCGTCACCGAACACGAAGCCGCCCAACTGCGCACCCTGGGCCTGCCGGATGTGCGGGTGTTGGGGCATGTGCGGCCCCTGGCGCTGACAACCCGGGACTGGGCCCAGCGCTCTGGCATGTTGTTCGTTGGCGCGATGCACGGGATCGACTCGCCCAACTACGACTCCCTGTGCTGGTTCGTCGATGCCGTGCTGCCGCTGATCGAGCGGGCGCTGGGGTATGAGACGCGACTGACCATCGCCGGGTTTACCTCCGGCGGTGCCGATCTGTCCCGCTTCGCCGACCACCCCCGCATTACCTTGCGCGGGGAGGTTGCCGATCTTACCCCCCTGTATAATGCCAACCGTGTGTTCGTGGCCCCAACCCGGTTCGCCGCCGGACTGCCCTATAAGGTGCATGAGGCAGCCTCGTTCGGCCTGCCCGTGGTCGCGACCGAGGTTCTGCGCCGCCAGTTGGGCTGGCAGAACGGACAGACCCTGCTGACCGCCGGCGTCAACGACCCCGCCGCATTCGCCGCCCATGTGGTGGCGCTGTACCGGGACCAGGCGTTGTGGAACGATATCCGCGCCGCCGCGGCGGAGCAGGTGCGGATTGAATGCGCGCGCGCCGCATTTGGCCGCATTGTGGCGGGAGTTTTGGGGTAGGGACGGTGGACTACGGTCAGGTTTTGCTCTAACTTAATCGCTGAGTAGCTTTCTTTAATGGCAAAGCTGGAGTTTGATTATGGCGACAGTCACTGATACCGTTCGCCCAGATTTGGGGGGGAACTTGCGCCACGGCGATATTCATTCTGGCTGCCCCACGTTGTGGCGGTATTTGGTGGAAAGATATGCGGTAAGGTCGTTACTCGATGTTGGATGTGGAGAGGGGCATGCCGTGTCGTTCTTCAACAGGCTCGGTGTTATTTCTCATGGAATTGACGGCTTGCGAGCGAATGTGGAGCGGTCGGTTTTTCCGGTAGCGCTCCATGACATTCTTTCTGGCCCGTATTACATGCCTGTCGATATGGTATGGTCTTGCGAGGTTGCCGAGCACATTGATCCGGATAAAGTCGATAACTATGTGAACACGCTAACAAATGGCAAGGTCATTGCAATGACGCATGCGACGCCGGGCCAGGATGGATACCACCATGTGAATTGCCAACCACAGGAATACTGGATTGAAAAATTGGCGGCGCGAGGATACCGTCTGTCTGAGGATTTGACCACATTTCGAGAGATTGCTAGCCGAGAAGCTACTGGCACCTATTTCCAGAGAACCGGTTTAGTTTTTGTTGCATCATGATCGCGCCGGTTAATATGGAAGGGGGATAACCGACGTTGGCAATACCATTAACGGGTCGTCGTGCTACTTTCGCATGTTGAACTCCAATTCATCTAGCAATATATTCATAATGCGGCATTTTGGCCAGCGACGAAGTTTAGTCTGACAGAACACATGACAAATTAGAATCTATCTCAATCAGGATGCCCCCAATGGTGGATAAGCCTATAGTGGATTTCAAAGAGGGTATAGCTAGTGCTTCCCTTGAGCGCTTCTGCGCATTTTTACGGCAAAGATACCCTAACGACGTGAATTTTGTCCACTTCGATACCATATCCGAATTTGTTTGCGGCACTACGCAAAGCTTGCCATCTGATATGTACATAAACGCTAACGACACGAGCTTCGTTAGTTTGATGAATCGCACGGTAGCGGGGCAGCTGGCAGATGCAAAGGCTCTGCCGCGCCGAATTATCCAGATTGGTCCCGAACTGGACTTTCTGGAAGATACCTGCACGCCGGATCGCCTATCGGCTCTGCAGGTCTGTAGCATGGCGATGCAATATCGACGCGTCCCGCGGGAAAAGGTAGCGGTTGTGCTGATGGCCCGCGACGAGGGCATCTACTTGCCGGAATGGCTGGCGCACTATCGGCTGATTGGCGCGGAGCATATTTTTGTATATACCAACGATAACACGGATGGTTCCGATGCGCTCCTTCACCAACTGGCAGCGGAAGGATCGATAACGGTTATTGAAAATAGCTTTGCTCAAGGAATAAATCCGCAGAAAAAGGGATATCAGCACGCGATTATGCTGTTGGAGGAACTGCGGGATTATCGGTGGGCGCTATTTGTGGACGCTGATGAGTTCCTTACTTTCCGCACCGAAGTTGAGGGTGGCCTAGTGGCGTTGATCGACCAGGTGGAGCGCGAGTTCCAGGGAAATCTCCCTGGCGCGGTTGTGTTTCCATGGAATTGGCGCTTTACCGATAGGGCCTTCGCTCGGGAGGATATAAGTGTGCTGCGGCATTATTCGCATGCTTCAATCCAACGTTTGGTAAAGCCGCTGATCAACCTCAAGGCAACGTTTGCGATGTGCCAAGTGCATATTCCCACGCTCGAC
The DNA here is from genome assembly GCA_021798375.1 of Pseudomonadota bacterium. Classification (GTDB taxonomy): domain Bacteria; phylum Pseudomonadota; class Alphaproteobacteria; order Acetobacterales; family Acetobacteraceae; genus JAJZHU01. The sequence continues at coordinate 2,513 of JAJZHU010000053.1, forward strand.
GAGGATAGCTTCTTTGTCGATGGGGACATGCGTCCGATTATTGGAAAGGCTGTATGGGAAGGTGTGCAGCAGCCCTATTCTGGTCCAGCGATAGACCATTTCTGGTCCAAATCTTTTGTTGAGTTCCTTATCAAGAAACGGCGTGGTGAGCATCTAGCGCTCGCCGAGCAGCAGTTTTTGCGTGATTATTTCCAATTCTTTGCCTGGACTTCGCCATGGACCGATGCAAATTATGATCCCATATCAGACGCCTGGATTATGAAAATCGAGGAGACGACAAAGGAGATCCTTTCGAATCCATTCGTGGCGGAAGCATATCGCGCGACAGTCTCGCGTTACCGGGACTATGTCGCTGAAGCATCTGCCGATGAGGCCATACAGAAGACATATAATGACCTCCTTCAGTCAACCCAAATGGCGATGTGACTCGTCATTTGAAATTTATGCCGGTTTTCTTGTGGTACTGGGCCCGTAAAGCATTGCCGATACGGCCTTCCCAGCCAGCCCAGCGGGTGGGGTGCCGATACCTGACATGATAAAACTGCTCTCGACGATCACAAGATTTTTGCAGCGGCAGCGTGCGCTTGGCGAATTGCGCGCTTTGGACAGACAAGATGGCTATTTACCAGGGTCATACTTCAAAGACGAAATAGCCCGAGCGGCGGACGCGCTCGCCGCCGGGGATTCTGCGCAAGCAACGAGAATTTGGAAGGATATCCGCAGAATTTTTCCCGACGAGTCCGCAACGTCGGGAGTGGCCCTCCGATTGCTATTGGATATCGGTCTTTTCGATGAGGTTGAGGCCATGATGATCGAGGGGAGAAGGAGATATCCAAGCTATGCCCACTTCGCCATCGGTTACGCGCAGGTTGCCTGTCGCCGGGGCGACCTGGAAAAAGCACTTCAGCGCTGTAAGATGCTGAGGGCAAAATTTTCTGATGCCGTCGAGGGCTATACAGTTGCGATTGCCTGTTTGACCAGCTTGGGCCGTAACGAGGAAGCGGGGGAACTGATCGATTTGGCTGTCCGCGAGTTTCCGCACGATTTCGAAGTACAGGCGGGACACGCGCGATACGCAATGAGACGCAATGATTGGCCGGAAGCTCTCCGGCGATGGGAAGCGATACAAAGCGGGTTTGCAGATCCGGCTATTTCGCTGAGCATAGCGGAATGCCTTCGGGTCATGGGCCGCTATGCTGATGCGGAGGAACGTGTAACTTGGGTCAGTAATCGAATTCCCGGCAATGTGGGAATCTATTTCGAATTGGCTCGGATCGCCGACGCCAAGGGCGACGTCGAACTGGCTGTAGAACGTTGGGAAACGGTTCGCAGGCGATATCCCTTCGGCGCCGTGGGATACGTTGGGGGCGCGGATGCACTCCGCCGTGCCGACCGAGAAGCAGAAGCGGACGCCCTACTCCATGAAGGAGTCACACGTCTGACCACGATACTAGACGTACATCTCGAATATTCTCGCGCTGCTCAACGTCGGGGCGATTGGCCGGAGGCGCTAGCGCGTTGGGCGTTGGTTCGTGCGCGCTTCCCCGATTGCGACGAGGCGCGGCGAGAGGAAGCGGCGGTGCGGGTGGCAGCCGAATCCGCGAGGCAGAGTGAAGTAATTCCTAATTTGGAACCCCTCGACGCACCAGTCGTTTCGTGCGATGAAAGAAATGGGGCTGCCGCTGTGCAAAATGAAGGTGATCATCTGGTGGATACGACCGTGCGGGATGCGTTGGCGACGGCTCGATCAGCCTGGCTTGCAGGCGAACCAGATCGTTCAAGGGCCGCGTGGTCTCAAGTGGCTGTCGGCGCGGACGAATTGATGGCGGAAGCGCGCGCATTGATAGCATCCGGCCACCCGGACGCAGCTGAAGAGTTGCTGACGATTACTATGGCACATGGAATAGCTTCCGGCCCGATGTCTTTCGAGCATGGGATGCTCGCTTACTGGCGTGGCGACCACGAGACGGCGGCACGTCGCTTCGTATCCACCGTCAGACGCTTTCCAGATCATACCGACGCCTGGGCCCTCGGGTTGAGAACGCTGCGTGGACTCGGGCAATTCGAGGAGGCGGCTGCGCTCGCGGCCGAAAGTCTGCGTGCCCAGCCGGAAAGTGCCGGCGTTCTTATCGAAGCGGCCGCCGTTGCCGAGGTGCGACACGAGTTGTCGATTGTGCGTACCCTTTGCGACAAGGTTCGGCAGTTGAATCCGGAAGGCCCTGACGCCTACATCATGGAAGCACGGGCGTCGCGTACTGCGGGTGAATTGGACGCGGCCGCAAGCGTGCTTGCCTTAGCCGCGGGCGTCAGCAACCGCCACCCGTCGCTGCTGACCGAAGCGGCCATGATTGCTGAAGCGCGGAAGGACTTTGGCGAACTGGAACGCATCGCGGCTGCGTTACGCCAGGAATTTCCGTCTTCGACTGAAGGCTATGAAATAGCCCTGCGGGGTTACCTTGCGGCTGACGATCTCGACGCAGCAGAGGCGCTGTTTGCCTCATTACCGTCCTCTATCGCGGAACAGCCACCGTTTGTCCGGCATGGGTGTAACTTGGCGATGCGCCGTCTCGACCACGAGCAGGCATTGGTGCGGTGTACTGACGCTGTGACTCGCTTTCCCGGCGCGGGTGAATTCCATGTAATGATGACGATTGCTTTGCGTAATGTAGGCCGCGCAGCAGACGCCGAAGCCTTTGTAGAAGCCGCGCTAAGTCGCTTTCCTCGCGATGCGCGGCTCGCCATGGAGTTCGCAAGAGGTGCGGAAATTCGCGGAGACCGCGAGACGGCGCTTCAGCGCTGGGAGAATGTGCGGACTCAATTTCCAGAAATGCCTGACGGCTATGTCTATTCGGCTGGATTGATGCTCGCTTTGGGCCGTTATAACGAGGCCGAGGCGATTAGTGCCGCCGGACATGTTCGGTTTCCCAATGAGCCATGGATTGCCGTTCAAAGAGGACGATGCGCGGCACGCCGCTTGGACTGGCCAGAGGCCATCGTGCGTTGGGAGGCGGCTCTATTACGTTTTCCGCGCATGCCGGAAATTGTCGCCGATATGGCGGCCGCGCGAATGAGCATTGCGCTTAATTTGGCTGAGAAAGATAAAGGGCCGGAAATAGGGGCGCTGCCAGCGGATGACGAATCATTGCGCCAACTCGTGATGCGATTTGAAAGCCTTGGCAGCAACTGCGAGTTTGGTATCGTCCAGCGGCTTGCTGGTGCCGAACCGCTTGGCCTGCTACGCTGGGGTAACATTGGTCCTCTTGAAGCGCGCCGCATGATAGAGACAGGATTTGAGGGAGTCGGGCAGCCTGAGACGACCCAAATAACCCTTTCAAGCAGCGGCGAGTACCAGTTATCTGATCCACGTTATTTCTCGTTGCATACTCTAATATACACGGGCCAGATGTCCGAGGATCAAATTTACATAAAAATGCAGCGCAGACTACAGTTCTTGAGTCGAAAATTGATGGACGATATTGTGGCTGGAGAGAAAATATTTGTATACCGACAACACCACGCGCCTCTGCTTGACATTGAAATAAATGGACTATTTGACGCACTTCGCATCTATGGGCCAGGGCGATTGCTTTGTGTACACAGACCAACCGATCCAGCGCTGGACAACACTTTATTAAATCCGCAGCCTGGGCTGTTTATCGCTTATATGTCGGCATTAAACGATGACCCGACTAGTGCTGGGAATCGGTTCGAACTGTGGATTAAGCTGCTTCGGGAAGTAGAGGCCAATGTAACATGTGACGGGGAACCGTATCATTCCGGAAAAGATCGTTAAGGTAGTGATGATCGCGCATGCGATTTACCGCCATCATATTCGTGGCCACTGAAAGCCACAGAAGGCTACCAAAAATCGCGATTCTGCGCTCAAGCGTACACCACACACAGATATCCCAGAGGAAGTGATGCGCTATATGTGGTGTACAAGCGCGTTGTTTCAATTTTTTCAGCATTCCATTAAAGACTAGATGACGGACTATCTGACACGGGTCGTGAATTTCCTATGCCAACAATCGTCAATTTTTCTATTTTTAATCAAGCTGAGAGGCTTCATCTTAAGTGATTCGCTAATGTTCGGGCACTGCCTAAGATGGCGGGGGCGGAAGCAGCTTCTCTCGAATTTTGGTTAGATAGTCAGCGCCTCGAGCGGCAGCTAGTCGGGCGAGCAGTCGTTCATGCACGAAGATGGCATCGACGCCAAGACCGCCGATACATTTGTATCCATGCGGCGCCAGATAGTCTCGATAGCTTTTCCATTGATCAACCGGACTGTTGTCTTCAATGGTAAATAAATCCACCGTCACACGCGAGAAATCGATCATGGTGAGTATTTGCATCTCCGCGCCCTCTACGTCTAGGCTGAAATAGTCGATGTGCCGAATGCTCGCTTGGTCAAGTATATCCTGAAGCGGTCGCACGTTGACCCAGTGAAGATTGAATTTTGGCTTGGGATCTCGGTCTCGATAGAAATTTTCTAGGTATTCGACATCGGAATGTGCAAAATAGCGCAGGAGACCAGATCGATCACCGGCATCGAGGAAAAGCAGTTCCATCGGGCCGGGCCCTATGCCACTATTAATGCAAAGCGAACCCGGTCTCAATTCGCTCATCCGCGGGAAAAACCACGGCTGCATCTCGACCAGCGCGCCTCGCCAGCCTAATTCGCGCTCAAAAAACAGTGTATTTGAAAGCGTCACACCGTCATGAGCACCGACTTCAAAGAAAGTGCCTCCTCTATGATGAAAAAAATGGTCGTACAAGTAGCGATCCTGCCCCCACTGTGAATGAAAAGACGACGTCTCAAACATATCTGTCTCCTAACAGCCGCTGAAGCGAGGGGGCCACCGACCAGAACCGTGCCGTTACCCAATGTGTGCAATTTCGCATCTATGCGCTGACGTTGCGTCTCACCTGCCGCTCAATCCATCCGTATGTCACTTCTAGCCCCTCCCGCAGGGTCCGGCTGGGTGCCCAATTAAGCTCTTCCCGAATTAATCGGTTGTCGGAGTTTCGGCCGCGCACCCCCTGCGGGCCATCGATATGCCGTTTCTCAATCCGCTTCCCGGCGATGTCAGCGACCATTTCCACAAGCTGATTAATTGTCACCATCTCTTCCGACCCGATATTGACCGGGCCGGCGAAGTTAGACCGAAGCAAACGGGTCGTCCCCTCGACGCACTCATCGACATACAGGAACGATCTGGTCTGTTTACCGTCTCCCCAAATTTCGATTGTGTCGCCGGGCTTAGCCATCGCGACCTTGCGACAGATAGCAGCCGGGGCCTTTTCACGCCCACCCGTCCAGGTACCTTCAGGGCCGAAAATGTTGTGGAAACGTGCTACGTGGGCGTTCATGCCATGATTGCGCCGATAGGCCAGATACAGGCGCTCGCTGAACAGCTTTTCCCACCCATACTCGCTATCCGGTGCCGCCGGATAGGCGGAGTCTTCCGAGCATTTGGGGTTGTCGGGATCCTCTTGATTATAGGCCGGGTATGCGCAGGCGGAGGAGGAGTAGAAAACGGTGCGAATGTTGCGCTTGTGAAGCGCATCCAACACATTCAGGTTAATGGTGGCTGAATTATGCATAATGTCGGCATCGTTCTCGCCGGTGAAAATGAAACCAGCACCACCCATATCAGCGGCCAGCTGATAAACCTCGTCGAACCGGGTGTCCACCGCTGCTCGGCAAATGTCCTGGTCTCGCAAATCTCCGATCATAAAATCGTCCGCCGCCGTCTCGGCGTATTCTGGAAACTTAAGGTCAACGCCCCGAACCCAAAAGCCTTCCATCTTGAGTCGCTTCACAAGGTGACTGCCTATGAAGCCGCCGGCTCCACATACTAAGGCCTTTTTCGACATAGACTGCCATTCCTAATTGCTGACCATCGCGGCCTGTGATGTTGGCCGCGTAGCCGAATGCCTCGATGATAGCGAAACATAGCATATCAATTTCCGGAAGTCGGATGAACCGTTTTTTTCTCACGGCCCGGGGCGCATCGAATGATGGCATCGTCGGTGGTGCCCGCCGGCCAGTGGGGATAGCTAAAGACAGCAGCGGGCGAATGCCGTAAGCTGCTAGATGTGATAAGTGATGTCTGGAAACCTGCGCTTATCTACGTCCGTATGGCATTCTCAATACCCGGCTTGTGGAGACTAATTTCGTGACCAAAGAGCCACTTAAATATATATTCAGGGGCGACGTGGAGGCGGGCTTTTTTATTCACGCTCTCCATCAAGGCACCCCGGATCCGTTGGTGCGGGGATGTCACGGGAATCTCCCGCCTCTCGAAGGTCCATACATCTGTGTCGTTCCCGTTAAGGACTATTGGCGGATGATTGCAGCCATGGCCCGGCTTCATAATGTCAGGCATTACGCAGATGTCCTCGAACCCCAGATTCTCGACGACATGCGGGCCAGGCGTTGTGTGCTAATTTTGGACTTATCGAACGAGGGGCCAGCCTATGCAGCGGAAATATTCGATGAACTTTTTCGATGGATCGAGGGCAACAATCTGCCTGCTGGACAGGTGGTTTGGCTCGCGCAAAACCGAAACATGGGGGCACGCTGTCGCGACAGTGCCGGCGCCCGCGCCGAGCTAATTCAGTTCGAATATTATGATTTTTTTGTGAAGATGATGGCTGTGCTTTTTGCACCTGGTGCAAACCAGCAAATCGTCGATATCAACACTGGTTCGTTGGCTGACCGAATGTTCGACCCCGGCCGAAAGGACCGCCTCTTGCTATGTCTTAACGCGACTCCGCGCATACCCCGGGTGCTCACCGTAAGTGCTCTTATATACCACGGTTTGCTTGAAGGATCGTTAGTCTCCTTCCCCGGATTGAATTACGTAAAGGACCCGGGTTCGGTCGATGACGTCACCGCATACATCGACGCAAATCCTTCGTTAGACTACTTACGGGCGTCGCTGGTCACGACACTTGGATTGAGCGACTTAAGGGTGGATGAGTTCTCTGAGAAAGGAAACGCGCTTTTTGCAAAAGTGGACGTTCGGCCTTACGAGCGTACGTTCTTTTCCTTAGTCACAGAGACGGAATTCACAGATGGCTCAGTGCATCGTATAACTGAAAAAATCGTCAAACCCTTCTGCCTCGGGCATCCAGCACTAATCGTCGGGAATCCACATTCCGTTGAGTTCATGACGGAGTTAGGGTTTCTGGATTGGGGGCATATGATTGATCGGACATACGAATCAGAACCTAGCCCGGCAAAGCGATTCGGATTATTGTTCGACGAGGTACGTCGGCAGGCCTACAAGATACGCACGAACCCTAATGACTGGCTCGGCCTCGCGCGGGAAATCGGGACCGCGAACATGCGGCACGCAGCAGAGGGGAAGCTTCTATCGCGGTACCGCGAAATTTACGATCATCCTGTGATCGAGCGGCTTGCACGCATGGTGGGTCACCCAACTTAGGCCGTAAGGTAGAATGCGTTGAACAGGGGCGTCACTGGTTCACTTTATATCTTTGTGGGAAGCGCCCCTGCTTCAATCGTGCGGACCATAGCCATCTTAACGCTGTCCAATCATCTTTCGTGAGATTGCGCGGAAGCGGTTCGCGCTTGTCAGCTTGATTGTCGTAGCTTGATGGCGAAGGCGTTGTTTTGCTTCGGCTCGGCAGCGGCAAATGTCCTTGACAAAATTCCTAATAGATTATACAATTAGTCCCATTAAAATCGGTCGTGTCCAAATCGTTAGGATCTGCTGATACGCTTGCGCCGACGATTTTAACGCGGTCCAACCGTGGGGCCGATTTTAGTCCGCCCACAGCCCCGCCACCGCTTGGGCACCTGCCGTAGCCCTTCGACCACAATCTAAAACCGAAGAATCACAGAAAATGCGAAAAAATAAGATTCAACACCCCCGCACGAGTTCTGGGACAGGCATGATACCCCCAACACCCAGCCCAACCCACCAAACAACCGGGGAAATCCACCTACACGAACTGGCCCGCCGCCAGCTCCGCCCCCGGCAGGCCGTCATCCTCTCCTCCACCCACACCACCGGCCTCCGCCCGCCCGATGCACTCAATCGCGGCAGCGCATACACCTCAGCACCTAAATCGCGCAAAAAATAAGACGCAGTATCGCCTTGTGGTTCGTGAGACGCCGGTTAGACTGCTGAACCGGCGTCCAAGGCCCTAACCCGCGTTCGCCCCAGCCACCCGGTCAAACTCCGCGCCCGAAATCCCCAGCGTCTCCGCCGCCGCCCTTATGTCCCGCCACGTCGTGTCGTCCACCTCGATCCCGTCCACCATCCGCTTGGCCGCGTAACGCCGCTCCGGCTCCCCGGGCGTCAGCACCTCATCAAACCCCGGCGCCGGCCTGGCCGATTTCACATGCGCCTTCACCGCCTGAATATCCCCAGCGATCTTCCCCGCATCCCCCAGCTTCGACAAATCGATCACCGTGGCCAGCATGGAGTTCAAAATCCCGCCCTTCGCCTCATGAAACGCGCCCTGGCCCCCCGCCACCGCACTGGCCATGATCTCGCACATCACCGCCAGCCCGGACCCTTTATGGGTGCCGAACGCCCGCAATGCCCCGGTATGGTCGCGGATAAACCCGGTCGGGTCGTTCGTCGGGTTGCC
>JAJZHU010000362.1 GCA_021798375.1 Pseudomonadota bacterium
AGTCGCACTGCCATGCCGGCCACCAAGCTGACCGCCCGTGCCGTGCGCAAGCGCCAAACGGCAGTTCGGCACCTGCACCGCCGGATGCGCTTCGCCGCGCAACTGACGAACCGCTTCGATCACCTTAGTCATTCCACCGCGATTGGCGGGATGATTGTTGCACAAACCGCCTCCATCGGTGTTGACCGGCAGCTTGCCGACACCGGAGATCAAACCACCGTCGGCCACAAAGCGCCCGCCCGCGCCTGGCGCGCAGAAACCGAGGTTTTCCAACTGCACCAGCACCGTGATGGTGAAACTGTCATAGAGCGAGGCATATTGAATGTCGGCGGGGGTCACACCCGCCTCGGCGAAGGCCTCCGCACCCGACCGGACCCCGCCCGACGCCAAAATATCGAAATGACCACCGTTCAAATGTTTGACCGCATAGCCCGCACCGATGGGCGTGATCAGCGGCCGGTTGAGCGCGCGCGCGATATCCGGATGCACGACAACCAAAGCCCCGCCGCCGTCGGACACCACGCAACAATCGAGCTTGTGCAAGGGGTCGGCGATCAACGGTGAATTCACCACATCCTCGACCGTGACCACGCCGCGCAGCATGGCATGGGGATTATGCTGCGCATGATGCGAAGCCGCCACCTTGATCCAGGCGAGTTGCTCCGAGGTTGTGCCATATTCATACATATGCCGTTTGGCGACCATGCCGTACATATTGGTGACGACGGGCCGATAAGGGGCCTCAAATGCAATCTCGGCGGTATCCATCGGTTGCCCGTGCATGGCATCGGGCCGTGCCGCCTCGGCGCGAGGCCGGCCGGCAAGGGTAATCAGCGCCACCCGGCACTTGCCGGCTTCGATCGCCTGCACGGCGTGGGCAACGTGATTGATATAGGCGGAACCCCAACTTTCGGTCGTGTCGAGGTGCCTAAGCTTAAGCCCCAGATACTCGACAATCGAAAACGGCCCGATCCCGGGCGCCGACCAGCCGGGAATATCGCCGGCACAAAAATAGCCATCGACATCGGCCAGCGTCAGCCCCGCATCGGCCAATGCCCCCAGCGCCACATCGGCGTGCAATTGCGCCACCGACCGATCCACCGCCTTGCGCGTTGGATGTTCATACGCCCCAACGATATAGGCTTTGCCTTTCAGACTCATGAGCGTTCCCGATCCCATTGGTCGAAATTCGAGCCGTCCGCGGCGAGCCGTTCGATCAACGCCGAAGGCCGCCAGTAGGGAGAGCCAAGTTTTTCACTGTAATACCGAATCCGCTCGGCGACATGCGCCAATCCCAGCGTATCGGCATGGAACATTGGCCCGCCGAGATGACGCGGAAAGCCGTAACCGCTGGTCCAGACGACATCGATATCGGCCGCGCGCGCGGCGACCGCCTCGTCGAGCACCATGGCCCCGACATTGATCAGCGACAATATGCAACGCTCGATGATTTCGTCCTCGCCAATGTCCCGGCGCTTGATCCCGCGCTCGGCCGCGAGCGCCTCGATCACCGCCGTTACCTCGGGGTCGGGCAATGCATCTCTTCCACCTGGCTCATAGCGATAAAAACCCGATCCGGATTTCTGTCCGAGGCGGCCCAATGTGGTGAGGCGATCGGCGATCACGAAATAGGGATCCGGCCGCGTTTCGCGCCGGTATAGCTGTATCCGCGCCTTGGTGCCGACATCCGTGCCGCCAAGATCGCTCACGCGTTGCGGCCCCATCGCGAAACCGAACCGTTCAAGCGCGCCATCGACCTGAGAGGGTGATGCGCCTTCAAGCAAAAGCTGTTCTGCTTCCCGGAAATAGCCATCAAGCATCATCCGGTTGCCGATAAAGCCAAATCCGTCACCGGCCACGACGGCGATCTTTTTCAGAATTTTGGCCACCTGCAGCGCCTTGGCCAGCATGTCGGGCGAAGTCTCGCCGCCACGAACGACTTCAACCAGCTTCATGATGTGCGCCGGACTGAAGAAATGCAGCCCGGCGATACGGCCCGGATGCGCTGTTGCGCGTCCCAACCCGGTAACCGACAAGGTGGAGGTATTGCTGGCGATCAATCGATCCGGCGGCAGGATCGCATCAAGCCGTGAGAGCACATCCTGCTTGAGTTCCAGATCCTCGAACACCGCTTCGACCACCACATCGGCGGTCGCCGCGTCTTCAAGCCGCAAGCTGCCCGTGACACTTTGGATGCGCTCTTCGGCTGCCGCCGGGCTGATGCGTCCCCGCTTGACGCTGGCGGCATAGTTTGAACGGACGATATCCTGGCCGTGGGCAAGCCCCGCCTCTGTGCTGTCGATCAAGGTCACGGTAACGCCGGCATCGGCGAACGCCTGTGCGATGCCGCTGCCCATGGTCCCAGCCCCGATCACCGCGGCGTCACGGATCGGCGCCGGTGCGGTGGCCTTTGCCTCCCCCTTCACCTTGCCGGCCTGGCGTTCGGCGAAAAACATATGGCGCAACGCCTGGCTTTCGCGCGAGGTCAGCGATTGCGCCGCCAAACGTGCCTCGATCGCTATCCCTTCGTCAAAGCTCTGCATGGCCGCGCTGATGGCCTCGATCGCCAATGTCTGTGTTGTGCGCCCGCGCAGCGCGCGGGAATGTGTCCGCATCACATCGGCAATGCCTGCGGCGTCGAACCCATCGGCGTTGGCCTGCATCTCCCGGGTTGGCCGTGGCCCCGCGCC
>JAJZHU010000363.1 GCA_021798375.1 Pseudomonadota bacterium
TTCGGTGGCCACGGCTGCTTTGGTGCGGCGCAGGATGAAGGGGCGGATGCGGAGGCTGAGTTGGCGTTGCCGGACCACATCGCCTTCTTTTTCGATGGGCGAGCGGAAGCGGCGGTTGAAGCTTTTGCGGTGGCCGAGCAATCCGGGCATCAGGAAGGCGAATTGCGACCACAACTCGCCGAGGTTGTTTTCGATCGGGGTGCCCGACAGGCCGATGCGGTGCTTTGTGTCGAGCCGGCACGCCGCATGGGTGACTTTCGACGATGCATTTTTGATCGCCTGGGCTTCGTCGAGCACCACCATGTGCCATTTGAGCGCGGCCATTTCGGTGATGTCACGCGTCAGCACGGTGTAGGTGGTGATCACTACATCCGTATTTGAAAGGTCGCGCCGGCGTTCGTGGCGATCGAGTCCGTGCAGCACGGCCACGCGCAAATGTGGCGCGAAGCGGGTGAGTTCGGCGGTCCAGTTCGGCACCAGGCTGGTCGGCACGACGACGAGTGCCGGTTGTCTGAGCCGGCCGGCAGATTGCTCGATGACGATATGGGCGATGGTTTGCGCCGTCTTGCCAAGCCCCATGTCGTCGGCGAGCAACCCGCCGAGGCCATTTTCGCGCAGATGCTGCAGCCAGTTGACGCCCTGTTGTTGGTAATGACGCAGGGTGCCGATGAAGCTGGCGGGCACCTTCACATCGGGGATGTCGGCAACCACCCTGAAGCGCGCAATGTGGGCGGCGATGGTGCTGCCATCGTGCCAGCGCGTGGTGATGAGGTCTTCGAGATCGAGCACGCACGGGGCCGCGGCGGTGCCCAGCACCAGCGTGTCGCCCGAGGTACGGCAGGCCGCTTCGATGAGGTCTTCCATCAGGGCGAGCAGGCGGGTAATCCGTTCGGTCGGCAGGCGCAGGATGCGGCCGTCTTCCAGATGGGTGACGATCTCGCCTTCGACGATGCGTGCGGCGGCGATCCCGCCGCGTTCGCGCAGGCGCATCAGGATGGGCAGCAGCGGATGGCGCACGCCATCGATCTCGATGCCAAAATCGAGCGAGAATTCGCCGTGTGGCGCATCGGCGACCTGAATGTCGCAAAGCCCGACGGATTTGACGAGGCGCGGGCCGAACTCGGTGTCGATCAGGCTGCGCCAGCCCTGTGCCTGAAGCGCGGGGAGCCGTTCGGAGATGAACACCTGCCAGCATTCCCCGACGTCGCGGCCCCGGAAGATGAATACCATCCGGCCCTTGGCGGCGTGTCCGGTGGTCATTCGCATTTGCATCAGGCCATCCTGGCGCATGGCCTCGACGGCGGCGGCTTCGGTGGTGCGGTCGCGCCGCACAAAGATGGGGCCGCCGACGCCGCTGGTGCGGACGAACTGACGATCGTCGTCGAAGGGGACCAGCACGCCATCGTAATCGAATTCGAGCAGCAGGGCATCGAATTCCGCCATGCGGCCGAATTCATCCGGGCAGGGGATGCGTGTCAGCCGCAGCACCTGTGTGGGGGGGCGTTCGACGATCACTTTTTCGCTGATGGTCGAAGATGCGGGGGGATGCCTTGCCGGGGCGCCGGAGGAGGATGGCTTGGTCTTGGACCGGGGCGCGGGGCGTGGCGGCGCCGCGGGGGCTTGGATGCGGACACGGCCGACAGCACCGGTGGTCGCATCGATATACCATGGCCCGGTGTCGCCGATGATGACGCCGGAGCGGGGTGGCAGGCTGGGGGTTGAGGCCGAGGCGAATACCCGTGTATCGCCGCGGATCAGTTTCCGGCCGCCGCCGTGCCAGCGCGCCTGGCCGCTGCGCACCAGGGCGGGCAACAGGTCGGCGACTTCGCTGGCGGGCACCCGTGTGCGCGTTTCGTTCCCCGCGCCGAGCTTGTAGGCGAGATCGCGGACCGCGAGGCTGGCGCTCTCGTCGGCAAAAATCTTGCCTGGCGTGGTGGGGACGATGGTTCCGCTGCGTTCCCCGATCAGCAATGTGGTGACAACGCAGGCGTGCGGCGCCATGGAAGGTGCGAGTTCAAACACCGTGCGTTGCTTTTCCTGCGCCGGCACGATGATCAGATTATCGAGGAAGGTTTGCTGCTCGGGTTTGCGCAGGGTGGGGAAGCGGTCGAGTGCCGCAAACGCCGCCGCGGCCAAATGGGCGCAGGCGGGGGCGCCGCAACTGCAGCGGTGATCGAACACCAAGCGGCGTCCCAGCGTTGAGGGAGTGATGCGCAGCTTATAGCTGACGCCGCGTTCCTGCACCGTGGCGGCGATGGTGTTTCCTTCGAGCGCGACCTCGACCCCGCCGGCCAGCCCCAGGCTGCGACCGCGTGAGAGGATGCGCGCGTCGAAAATACGGCTGAGGTCTTGGGCGGAAAAAGGCGTGGGCATTGGCGTGTGTCGGCCCTGGGCGATTGATGGGAGGGATGTGCTACAGTGCTACTGGCGCAGGGGCAACAGGATCGGGCGTTGCCGCGATGTATTTTATCAAAAATGTCGGATCCGGCTTGTCGCGCGGGCCGCCGGGGGTGGGCGACAATAGGCATCTATGGATGCCGGACCGCCGTTTCGTCCGACGGCGACTTGCATCGGTCAGCGAGGGTAAAGGGGGAGGGGGAGCGCAAGACCAACTCGTCCGGAGAAGATTACCGGACGAGGTAGGTCGTTTTACGGGGTCGCGCGGCGAAGGTAGTGAAAAAAGC
>JAJZHU010000364.1 GCA_021798375.1 Pseudomonadota bacterium
GAAGATCTTGCGTATGGTTGAAACTCTCGGCGCGGCCCGCGTTCACGGACAAGATCCGATCGCGGCCGCCGCTGTTGATTCTCAACCCGTCTTTATTAAGTTGTTCAATCAATTTGTCGGCAACATCGATAAAAATAACGTCCTCTCCTGCCTCCACAAGATGGCCGCCGAAAAGGCTTCCCATCGCACCGGCACCGACGACACCAATTTTCATGTTAACATCCTCTCCCACCCGCATCCAAACGATACTTATTTTGTCCAGCTTATCAAACATCTGTGCGATAGGGCACGTTCCTTGGCCGCGAGATACACAGCCCCGGTCAGAAATTGATTACCGAAAAATTTGCCCGGCAAAACAAAGCGCGATGAAGACTTGAATGGCGACAACACTCAGGTCTTCATCGCCTGATTATTCGCCCCTTATTTCGCCGTTTTGTCAGCCGCCTCGGCCATCGATTGATGGGCACGGGCGATAACATAGGCACGGATGGCCGCGACTTGGGAATGATTGAGCGTGCTGGCGAAAGATGCCATGCCGGCGTCTTTCAGCGCGCCACCCAGCACCACATCGAACCAACTGTCGTTTTTCAGAAATTCGCTGTAGCGCAGATCGGGCAACACACTGCCGCTAACCACCGCATCACCGTGACAAGATCCGCAAAACAGGCTGTAAAGCGACTTGCCCCTGGCAATGGTGGCGGCGTCGGCGGTTTGTGGCGGCGGGTTGAGCACCGCCTGCTCGATCTTGGGTACCGACGGCAATTGTGCGGCGCCGCCAAGTTTGAACACCAACAGCCGGGGAATATTGGCGTTTTTACCCGAGACCGTGGCCAACTCGCCAGCCGCCAGCGTAAACGCGCCGCCCCATCCCGCCATCACGGCGATATATTCTGTGCCTGCGACCTGATACGCGATGGGTGCCGCAATCACCCCGGTTTGCACCGGCATCGTCCATAGTTTCGCGCCATTGTCGGCGCGATAGAGGGCAAAATTGCCCGCCGCGTCGCCCTCGATCACCAGATTGCTGGCGGTTGACAGGACGCCGCCATTCCATGGGCCCTTCAGTTGCACGCGCCAGACTTCCTGTTGCGTAACGGGATTCCACGCCAGCAACGCACCTTTCAGCGAGGCCTTTACCGCCCGCTTGATGGCCGGATCTTGCGGCAAGGACGCCGCGCCGAAATCGACCCCGACATTAAAGCCCATCTTGTGCGGCGCATAGTTTTTGTCGGACACATAATCGAAGCTGACTTCCTCTTGCGGAATATAAACCAGGCCGGTTTGCGGGTCGAACGACATCGGTTGCCAGGTATGCGCCCCCATGGCGCCAGGCAGCCCCACCCAGGGTTTGCCGGTGGTGCCATAGAACGCGTTGGGATTAAAGGTCGGACGGCCGGTCTTCGGGTCGATGGCGGTCTCCCAATTGACCGGCGCGAACGGTTTGGCCGAAATGAATTGACCATTGGTGCGATCAAGCACATAGAAAATCCCGTTCTTGGGCGCCTGCATGATCACCTTTCGCACGCGGCCATCGATTTTGAGGTCGGCCAGGATCATCTGCATGCAGGCGTCGTAATCCCATCCTTCACCCGGCGTTTCCTGAAAATGCCAGACATACGCGCCGGTTTCGGGGCGCAGCGCCACGATCGAGGACAGAAACAGATTATCGCCGCCATTGGGGCTGCGATATTTTGCGTTCCATGGCGAACCATCGCCGGTGCCGATATAAAGCAGGTCGAGTTTGGGGTCATAGGATATTGAATCCCACACATTGCCGCCCCCACCCTGCTTCCACCATTCGCCGGTCCAGGTTTTGGCGGCCATTTTCATGGCGGCCGATTGGGGCCCGTCGGCCGGATTGCCGGGCACGGTGTAGAAACGCCAAATCTGCTTGCCGGTGTCCGCGTCATAAGCCGACACATAGCCGCGCGTGGTGTATTCGCCCCCGCCCTCGCCGATCAGCACGCGACCGCCGATCACCCGCGGCGCGCCGGTAATGGCATAGTTTTGGCTGCGGTCGGTGGTTTGCACGCTCCAGATTACTTTTCCGTTGGCGGCGTTAAGCGCCACCAGTCGCCCATCGAGCGTGCCGACAAAGATTTTCCCCTGCCATGCCGCCACGCCGCGGTTGACCGGACCACAGCAAGCCTTAACCACCCAGGATTCGGGCACTTTCGGGTCATAGCGCCAGAGTCTTTTGCCGGTGATGGCATCGAACGCATCGACCACGCTCCAGGCTTCGGTCACATAAAGAACGCCATCGATTTCAAGCGGGGTAGATTCTTGTCCGCGTGTGGAATCGAGATTGACGAACCAGGCGAGCCCGAGATTCCGGGCGTTTTTCGCGTTGATCTGCGTCAGTGGGCTAAAGCGTTGCTCGTCGTAGGTGCGGCCCGTGGTCATCCAATTGCCCGGTTCGCGATCGGCGGCAATGATGCGATTGCCATCAACGGCGGCGGCGCCATTGGACAGGATCTGGGCGTTTGCCGACAGCGGCCCCCACACACCAGCCAGAAATGCCACGAGCGCACAATTGCGGAGCCAGGAGCCAGATTTGATTTTTAACAGGACATAATTTTTCATGAACATTTCCGCCTTACCCGTTGTTGGCCTCGTTTGGTTCGTCGCTGAATCTAACGCAGCATCGCCACGAAAGGAATTGCGATTCGATCACGGAAC